>JAAZKM010000164.1 GCA_012799835.1 Candidatus Methanofastidiosia archaeon | reverse complement strand
TTACAATTCATAAGAGCAGGCAGTCTGTTTCTTCTTAAGAGATTGATTAAGAAAGACTTGAGAAAATATTTTAGGATAGATCTTGATAAAAATGTTGTTTGTTGCGAATTAATTGATTATGGACTATTGAAACAAGGGTATAAATATGAAGTTGCACCAAATTTTTGTTTTCCAGATCAATATGAAGAGGATATACGAATGAGCATTATAGTAAAATATGTTCCGCTCATTTATAAAAATACAGAATAATTAATTATATTATTAGTCGTTTTTTCATTAATTTTATTGATATTACAAAAAATATTAATGTAGCAGCTAGAATCCATATTAGGCTTGCTAACAAAGAAATACTATAAACTCCTAGAGTTAACTCCCTACTTATTATTACAACATGTGCCAAGGGCAATATTGCTAAAGCCGTATACTGAACCACTAAAGGCAAAACATCCATGGGAAAGAATGTTCCGCTAAACAAAAACATTGGGGTAATGAAGAGAAAGCTAGGGTAGTTCAATGTGTCTATTGTGGGACTTAATGCAGTGAAACACATTGCAATACACGAAAATAACAATCCTCCTAAAAATGCAAAAGGTATAATCAATAGAGAAGAGGGCATTTTAATTATCCCAAATATTAGTAAAACAGGCAACATTATTGTAGCGTAAATAGTACTCCTAGTTGCACCCCAAAAAAGTTCCCCTGCTATCACTTCCTCTATAGAAATTGGAGTTGAAATCATTGCATCAAATGTTTTTAAGTAATACATCCTAACAAATGAGGTATAGGTACACTCAAAAAATGATGCATTCATTACTGATATTGACACTAAAGCTGGGGCAATAAAATTTGCATAGGGAACTCCATCAACGCTTTCTATGAATCCTCCTAATCCAAATCCTAAAGCCAAAAGATATAATACAGGTTCTAAAAACGGGGGGATAAAATTAAGTTTCCAAGTTTTAATAAACGTGACCATATTACGTCTCCATGGCTTTATAAATCTATAAGTTAGTCCGAACATATCATTCCCTTAGTTTTCTTCCTGTTAATTTTAAGAATACATCCTCTAAAGTAGCGGGTCTTGCTGTAACGCTACTACTAGTACATTTTTTTAGGATTAAATTAGTTATATGAGGTACATTTTCACTATATATCTCAACACTCTCATTTGCAACTTCATATTCTATATTATTTTTTTCAAGGCATGTTTTTATCTCAATTGTATTTTCTGCTTCTATAATGTGATCTCCTACATATTTTTTGATCAGGTTTTTTGGAGTTCCTTCAACTAGGATCTGCCCATTATCCATTATAACTATTCTATCACATAGCCTAGCAGCTTCTTCCATATAGTGGGTAGTTAGGATTACAGTAATTCCTCTTGAGGAAAGATCCTTTAACTTCTCCCAAATTAGATGTCTTGCCTGTGGATCAAGGCCGGTAGTTGGTTCATCTAATATTAATAATTTAGGATTGTTAATCATCGCCCTAGCTAAGACGAGTCTCCTCTTCATTCCTCCAGATAATTTATCAATTGAACTTTCTTTTTTGTCATTCAGCTGGACGTAGTTTACTAGATCGTTAGCTCTCTTTTTTGCCTCTTCTATAGGTATATCAAAATATCTTGAGTATTGAACTAGATTCTCTATTACAGAAAAATCAGGATCTAAATTATCCATCTGTGGAACAACGCCCATATGTTGTTTTATTTCTCTAGGATGCTCATTCACATCCAATCCAAATACTTTAAGATCGCCACTTGTTTTTGGGGATACACATTGAATTATCTTCATTGTAGTGGTTTTACCCGCTCCGTTTGGCCCCAAAAATCCAAAAACTTCTCCTTCTTTAACTTTGAAATTGATTTTATTGACTGCAACAAAATCTTTGAACCGTTTTTCTAAATTTTTGGCTTCAAGGACTACGGCCATTATATCACTTGTTTATGTTAATATCTTTTATTTTAAAATCTTTCAATTGTAATTATTTTTGGAGATTTATCTTTTAGTATGCTATGAAATGATAAATCTTTCGGAAAGCGATATCGGCAAAGTGATATAATAGATAATCTCTTTAGGATCTTCCAAGAAATCAAACTCAATAAGAATTCAAGGATAAATCCTTTTTAGCCAGTTGATTAAAGAATATGCTAGTAAAAATAAACTTCGGTAACTATTATATAAGATAAACAAGAAATCAAGGTATATATGGTTGAAAAAACAAAACTTACTGGGGTAGGTATTATTGCACTTACATCACCTTTTCGCTGGATAGTTGCAATGGGGGCAATATATCTGATTGCTTCTGGCAGTATTGGTATATTAAGGGCTTGGGCATACATCGGTGTTTACACTGCAGGTTCATTGGTTAGTTGCGTTTTATTGGTAAAAAAAGTTCCCGGGTTATTAAACCAAAGAGGGAAAATTCAAGAAGGAACAAATAAATTGGATAAGTGCCTTATTCTAATATACTTTCTTTTCGCTATTGTCGTTACACCTTTAATCGCAGGATTGGATTATAGATTTGGCATCTCTCCATTGCCATTTTATTTTTTGTATATTGGAATAGGGCTTTATTTTGTATCACTCGTTTTTTCAATATGGCCAATGCTCCATAATCCTTTTTTTGAAGGAACTGTCCGTATCCAGAAGAATAGAGATCAAAAAGTTATTGAGAGTGGGCCATACAGTATTGTGGGCCATCCTGGCTATTTGGGGATGTTAATAGGGTCCTTGCCTTTGCCATTTGTATTTGGTTCTCTCTTATCTTTTATACCTGTAAGTGTAATGATTTCTCTTGTGTTTATCAGGACATATTACGAAGACAGAGTGCTCCAAGGCGGATTAGAGGGGTATACGAGATACTGTCAGAGAATAAAATATCGTTTAATTCCTTTGGTATGGTGAAACTGCATATAACTATATTTCAACACTTTTCATATTAGGTTTTATTTAAATATTAATTTCCTATCTAAAAATGGCAAAGAATAATTTTCAGATTCGTTTACCCTAACTTAATTGACTAAAAAACAATTCTTTATACACTTTCCATATAAAACAAACCCAGATATCACAATATATATCCTATGCCATACAATTAAAAATCGTGCTCGTCAAGCTTCCATTTTTCTCAAAACTCAATTAAAATTTACCTCATCACTCTATTTTTAAAATCACCAAAATCTAAAATTTTTCCATTTAGTAACAATATATATTTTGAATAATATATGATTAAATAATTATTGCAATTATTTTTAAAAATATTAGGCTATGCTAAAACTATATTTCTGATAAATTTGTTAAAAATTATCCGAAGCTATGCCAAAGAAAAGTTTAAAAACATTAAAATAACAATATATATTTTAAAGAATATATTTTTGAATAATTATTGCACTAATTGAAAATTTTAGCCATTCCTAATTTTATATTTTCTAAAGATCTAGAGATTGAAACTCAATCACCATATTTTTATTTTGTAGTTTCTTATTTCTAGCAAGCTACTCTATTAATTCACTATTCTCAGGTATTATCTTACTACTGCAAAGTACCTTGTGTTTTCTTGAATAAACAAGTAATATGTTGAAAATGTGAATGTCTTATGCCATATTGACATAATCATAATTAGCGTAAAATGCAATAATTATATAAAACTATATTCCATATAATATAATAATGAATAATAATTGCAATTTTTCATTAACACTGGATTAAATGTAAGTATTGGGACTAGATTGACATTATATTTAATATAATTTTTTGAATATGAAAATGGAATTGGAATTCATTTACCAACTTTTTAAAGATAATAATGAATACTTTAACGTCATAGATAATGTAGTGAGAGCATAGGATTAATGTCTTGGATAAATAAGAAATCAGGAAAAATAAGCCATGGGCTATTGCATTTGTAAAACTTGGTGTGATGATCTTTGGTCTTATTATTGGGACTTTCTTTCCTGTTTTGATAAAACAGTACGTTATACTACGTATAATACTTTTTATACTATTTTCCACGAAACTGTTTTATGCAGCATTTAAATAATTTACTAAAATTCGTTTTATATCTAATTAACAGTGCTTATTTGAATAAATAAGAAGGCCTTAGATATGCTAAAAATTAGTTTACCATGACGTGTCCTAATTGAATAGTGCCGAACGTAACCATAAGGGCCTCAACCTAATGCTAGCCTTATTGTAGCCCTAAGTACTACTAAAAAGTTCTAAGATTGTCCTTTTTTATCGAAAATAGTGCCAAAACTGCCTATGCTACGTATAATATACATTATACGCAATAAATTAGGGTATAAATAATAGAAAAAAGCTAGGTAAACAGGCTATTTAGGCCCTATTTACCTCTAGTTCATAGTATCTAAAGAAGTTAAAAATCTTATTATTTTGCAAAAACGAGTTTTTAGTCGTTTAGGGTAGCTTAATTAAAGTATATAATGCATTCTAGAGGGGTTTTAAAGTTTTAAAGAATAATATAATGATATTATTACCGAAGCTTCGAAAGAAATATGCGAATATATTAACAACTTACCAGAAGACAAAAAAGATATTGTAATAGCGCTAAGAAACATTATTTTATCTAGAGATCCTAGCCTAAACGAATCATTAAAGTGGAAGCAGTCAGTTTATTCAAAGAAAGGAGACATATGCTACATTTTCCCACAGGTGGCTATATTAATCTAAGATTTTATGGGGCAGTAGAGCTTAAAGACCTTAAAAAATTATTTGAAAAATTGGAAAGAACATGAAACATATCCAGATAACATCCCTAGAAAGGATTGATTAAGAATATTTTTTGGAATTGGTATCCGATGCCATTTCCAAAGATAACTAATAATTGCAATAGATTTACATTATTATATTTTATAGTATATTGTTTTGAATAATAATT
>JAAZKM010000163.1 GCA_012799835.1 Candidatus Methanofastidiosia archaeon | reverse complement strand
CTAATAACTGGAGGGAGTTCATTTGGAAAAAAAGATTATCTCCCTAAACTAATTGATAATATATTATTCCACGGGGTGACAATAAAACCTGGCAAACCAATAGGATTTGCCATCCAAGATATCCCAATATTCATAATGTCTGGTTATCCAGTTGCATCTTTTGTACAGTTTTATATTTTTGTGATTCATTATATAGAAAATATACTCAAAACGAATTTATTAAAATCAGTTGAATTGAATTTTTCTGAGAATTATTCCTCTGAGTTGGGAAGAGTTGAATTTGTAAGGTGTATATTAAAAAATAATGAAATCTATCCAATAAGACTTTCTGGCTCTGGAGTGATATCCTCTATTTCTAACTCAAGTGGCTTTATCCTAATAAATGAAAACATAGAAGGAATAAATAAAGGAGATAAGTATAGATTTTACTACTATTTATAATTATAGTTCAACTATTTTGTTAAGTTCTTCTTTAAATTGTTCTACGGATAAAGAGTGGCCCATCATCTGAAGCATCGTAGAAAGATTTGAAAGAGTCATTAAATAATACGGCTTGTAATTATCATCGTCTTTGAATTCATTCAACATATTTATTGATTCTTTGACAATAGTATTACAATCCTCAAGATTATCGCACTTCATTAATCCTTCATAGACCATTCTTTCAAAATCATTTAATTTCATTTATCTTACCTGCCTATAATTTGAATTGATTATATGGGATCAGTTATTAAGATTATTGGAGGCACTGGATTAGAGCGTGCAATTTTAAATCCAAAAATATATAAACATTGAAGGAGTATCATATAGCGGGGCTAGGAGATAATCTAACTAACTATTTAATCGGTAATGAAATTGTATTCGATGTTTATGATTTCCTTCCCTTGGACAATGGGTGTGATGTGATGAGAGATAAAGATATTAAAGTTATTAGAAAAGAAATAGAAAAAATGAAAAAGAGTCTTGAGGAAGTTGAAAAAAGATTAGATCATTTAACAAAGGTAAAAACGGCGGATGAAATTTTCTCAGGGCCTGTTTCAGAAGCGCCATAATATATTTTTATTTTTATTAATCTAAAATACAAATATTCTTTTAGCGTGCTGATTAATTTTTAAGCGAAGAAGAGATCAACGCTTATCTTAGAGATTTTGTAGGGGCAACTTGTTTCATCTAGGGCTAAAAAACTGCATAGTTGTATTCTCCATAAACTAGAGAAGTGTAATCTATAAAAAGATAAAGGATACAAGCTAGTTTTAAGGCCAATCTTGCAATAATTTTATTTTTTTCTTAAAAAATAGCTAAAAGCCTTCTAACTGAGTTTTAGAGCCGTTGGGGGGATTTGAACCCCCGTTGAACTAGATTACGAGTCTAGCGCATGACCGAGCTTTGCTACAACGGCATGATTAATGTAATAAATTTAGGCCATTTTAAAACATTTGCTATTTTAAAGTAGAGAAGGATAAAGGTATTTTTTATTTGTAATTTCTTTAATTTTATCCCAATCCGATAGGATCTTTACCGATTCAAGAGTTGCTTTTATAGCTTCCTCTTCTCCCTTTACTTTAAATTCCTGGGTTTTACGATTTCCAAATACAGCCAATATCGCCCCAGATCTAAGTCCAAATAGGCTCGATAGTGTAAAGACAGTTGACGCTTCCATCTCTAGATTCAATACGTTTGCATTTTCAAGGTCATCTATCAAATTATCCATAAATGATTGGTGATAATTCTTAAAAGAAGGCCTTTCTTGGCCGCCATAAAATGTATCCTTGCTAGCTCCAATTCCAACATGGTACTTGTATTTTAATTTTTCACATGCTTCAATTAATGCTAAAGTTACATCATAAGATGCAACAGCTGGGTAAAATGGATTGACATAGTCTTTTGTTGCACCATCATATCTTACTGAAGCGGTATTTATTACTAAATCCCCGCACTTAATATTTTCATTTAATGCTCCAGTGCTTCCAACTCTGATTAAGGTCTTTGCACCTATTCTAGCAAGCTCTTCTATTGCTATGGAAGTTGAAGGTGCGCCAATGCCTGTCGAGGTAACGCTTATCCCAACACCGCGATAGTAACCAGAAATTGTGGTATACTCTCTGTTAGATGCAATTTTCTTTACATCTTCCATGAAACTACCAATTAGGTGAACTCTGTCTGGATCCCCAGGTAGTATTGTGTAAGGGAAAACATCCCCTTCCTTGCACTTTATATGGTATTGAAGCTCCATAATACTTATCTTTTGACAAATCTTTTAAAGGTTATTACTTTTGAGCTAGCATGAAGATAAGATGGTTAGGTGCTGCCGGCGAAGTTGGAAGATCTTGTGTTGAAGTTAATATCGATGGAAGAATATTTATCCTTGACTGCGGTGTAAAAATTTCCGGAGATGGAACATATCCAGATTTTTCTGATGTTAATATTTCTGCAATTGAAGCTGTTATCATATCTCATGCACATCTTGATCATTGCGGATATGCACCGTATCTTTATTCTGTTGGTTACAATGGCCCTATTTACTTTACTAGACCGACTTTGGATCTAGCCCTATTAATTCAAAAAGATTATATAAAAGTTCAAGAGCTTCAGGGAGAGAAACCACCATATTATCAAGAGGATATACGAAAAGAGCTAAATCATGCAGTTACTCTTAATTATGAAGAAAAAATTTATATAAATGGGGACGTATCTCTCACTTTTTACGATGCAGGGCATATATTGGGTGCGGCTCAAATATGTCTTGACACTCCGCATGGAAGGCTACTCTATACAGGGGATATAGGCTCTGATGTCAAAACTATGAATCCTGTTAAAAAAGGAATCCCGGGCGTAGACTATTTGATACTCGAGTCAACATATGGGATGAAAAATGACATACATCCGCCTACAAAGGAAAGGGAAAAAGAACTAATTCAGATAATCAAGGAAACAAAGAAAAAAAAAGGAAACGTGCTCATACCTGTCTTTGCTTTAGGCAGAGGACAGGACATAATGATGGTTCTAAAAGAGGCAAAGGAGAAGGGTCTCATATCTCAACCAATATATGTTGAGGGTATGCTTCTTAAGGCAAATGATATCTATGATAACTATCCTGATTGGATGAACAAAAATATGTTCAATCTATTCAAACATGAAAGTCCTTTTAACAGCCCTATGTTTAAGGATGTATGGAATAGAAAAAAAATAATTCAGTCAAGTGAACCGATTATTGTTGTTACCACTGCAGGGATGATGTCTGGAGGGCCAGTTATTGATTATTTTAAGCATTGGGCCCCCAATAAAAATAACTCCCTTATACTAGTTGGGTATCAGGTTGAAGATACTTTCGGCAGGCAAATTTTAGATGGATTAAGGGAATTCAAGGATGAAGAGGGAGTTATGAGGAAAATTAATTGCAGAGTAGAATGGGTTGAATTCTCTGCTCACTCTGATCACCCACAACTTGTCGACTATGTTTCATCGCTTGATGAGCCGCCTAAGAAGGTATTTTTAAATCACGGCGATCCAAAAAAACTTGATGAGCTATGGGGAAGTATAGATAAAATTACTGAGTGTGTAGTGGCAGACCCCCTAGTTTATTACCAGTTGGATGGGGTATTGGAGGCTGAAATTGAGTCTAAGAAGGTCATCTATGAAGAGCTGCCACCATTAGAATCTCCATTTGAAGTGATTTTTACAACGCCCCAGGACAAGATTATAAAGGACAGATCAATAAATCTTATCGTTAAGTCGCAAAATGAATTATTAATTGCAGGATATTTAGATGACTCAATTGTATCCTTCATTGTGGATGTTGCAAAAAAAGGAACAAAAGTTAAGGCCATATTTAGGCATATAACAAGACCTGGTAATAAAAAGGCATTTAAAATATTAAAAAGCGGCGGTGTAGAAGCAAGGGTAAATAGGGAATGCCATGCAAGATTCATAGTTTCTGATGATAGGGAGGCTATGGTATCATCTGCAGATCTTACAAGAGACAGTTTCTATGACCACTTTGAAGCCGGAATAGTTACTTCTGATAAAAAAACAATAAGTAAGCTTAGAGATTTTTTTTACAAAATGTGGGATCAAAGCATTGAAGGTTACATTAAAAATTAATTATCCTTTAGCTACCCCCATTGGCCTTAATCTTGCTACCTTTTTTGCTAAACCCACTTTATCGCACACATCAATAACATTGTGAATGTCTTTATATACATCAGGTGCCTCTTCTGCAACTACTTTTGGCGATGCGGCCTTGACATAAATTTTTTCTTTCTCTAGTCTTTTTATTATATCTTCCCCCCTAAATTTCTTAATAGCTGCACTTCTTGAGAGAATCCTGCCAGCACCATGGCATGTAGAGCCAAATGTTTGACTAGAGGATTTGATCCCAACCATAACGTAAGAAGCAGTCCCCATATCACCAGGTATTATGACAGGCTGTCCTATATCCTCGTACTCTTTTGGAAGTTCCCCTCTCCCTTTCCAAAATGCCCTTGTAGCACCTTTTCTATGAACACAGTATTTTTTGCCATTATGTTTTTCTATCTTTGCAATATTATGTGCCACATCAAAAAGTATGTCCAATCCTAGATCTTCTGGATCTTCTTTAATCACACTACCAATAGACTCTCTTATCCAGTGCGTTATCATCTGCCTGTTTGCCCATGCAAAATTGGCGCCTGATCCCATGGCCTTAAAATAATCTTCACCCTCTTTTGAATGAATTGGAGCACAAACTAACTCCCTATCAGGTATTTTTATGTTGTATTTCTTGTATGCACCTTCCATTACTTGGATGTAGTCAGAACATATCTGGTGTCCACAACCTCTAGATCCAGTATGCATCATAAAACAAATCTGCCCTTCTTTGAGCCCGAATCCAGATGCGATTTTTTCATCATAAATTTCATCTATAATCTGCATTTCAAGGAAATGATTGCCACTGCCAAGACTTCCAAGTTGAGGCGCCCCTCTTTTTTTCGCATTGTTACTAACTTTTGTTGGGTCTCCCTCCACACTACCTTCACTTTCAATATTTTTAAGATCTTTTTTCCATCCATAATCTTCTTCAACTGCCCATTTAGCGCCAACCATAAGAACTTCATCCAGATCTTTAGAGGATAGTTTTACCTTACCTTGGGATCCAAGACCAGAAGGAACATTTTTAAAAATATGATCAATTATTTCCTTTCTTTGCTCAAATACGTCTTCATGAGTTAAATTTGATTTAAGGAGTCTTACTCCACAGTTTATATCGTAACCTACTCCCCCAGGAGATATAATTCCACTTTCATAATCCATTGCCGCAACTCCCCCGATGGGGAATCCATACCCTTGATGGCCATCTGGCATGACAAAAGAATATCCTTCAATTCCACTAAGGCATGATACATTTTGAGCTTGCTTTAACGTAAGATCTTCTTTCATTTTTTTAATTAATGCATCATCAGCATATATTCTCGCAGGTACATTCATCTCACCTTTCTTTTCAATCTCATAAATAAATTCAGACACTTTTTTCAATTCACTCATTCCCTCACCCTCAACTTGTAAAGATTTAATCTATATAAGTATTATGAAATCCAATACCTTCTACTTCTAATAAGTTGCCATCCCAAAAAAACTTAACATCATAAAATTTTTCTAAAATTGATAAATTCGTTTTCAAATGGGAAGTGGGCTTAGTGAAGATAGAGGATCTACCTTTTGCAAGTGCCATATAGGGAGCTATCTGATCAGATAGATGATGATCACACCCACTTGAATACTTCTCTAAGAATCGCCTTGCACCTTCCTCCCCAACTTCTTCTGCCCTCTTTCCCCTTGCTCCAAGAGCGCCATCACCTATAATTGAATTTTTATCTCTGGAAAATAAGAAGATGCCAGAACCTATCCTATTGCTAGAGTCTTTTTTTATCTCTAATTTAATATTTGGCGTGATTCCTTCTCTAAAAATCAGCGCTCTTGCAGATTTCTTTTGCCTCTCAGCCACATTATCTGGGAGATTTGTCGAATAAGAAACACCATCAATCTTTTGTGGTTTTTCAAATTTATCTATTTGAATTGATTTTAGCTTTTTAATTGGATTGACCTCTATCTCTACATAGCCTTTGCCTTCAGGATAGTATCCTCTTTGCACTTCCATAATATTAATTTTGTAGCCCATTTTCTCCAATGTGGGTATAGTAACTTCTTTTAGGTAGTCTATCTGGGGGCTCCAAAGCACGTTTGTTCCACCATAAACCCCCACAGTCGTTTTATTTTCTAAAAACTGTAAAAATGTCATTAATGACTGCAAAAACAAAGTTATACTCCCGGCAGTTCCAATATCAATTGTTATCTTCCTCTTGAATTCATTTTTTGGAATGAATTTAATTTCAGTAGAATAAAGAGAGTTTCCTAAGACATTTGAGCCTGTTAATTCAGCTATTGCAGATATAGTCTTTGTGTGCTGATGGGACAATCCTTCCTTTGGCCTGTTTTTTCTTATGTTAAAGATGTGGACTGGCTCTCCCTTTAAAACTGATAGTGCTAGGGATGTCCTAAGTATCTGGCCACCACCCTCACCAAAGCTACCGTCTATTTCAAGCATATAATAATATTAACAATTATAAGTATAAAAGTATTAGATATAGCTGCTAAAATATGGTAGTGATCCGTATAAAAAAGTAGTTCCCAGGTATAGTAAAAAAATACCACAGGCTAGGAGAATTACCTCGTAAACTTTTTTACTTATGAACTTCTTACCTTTGGACAATGAAACGGATAGAAAGGTGTACCAAGAAACATCTGCAAACCAATGCCCAATAAACAACATAAACACTCCCATAAATCCTATTGCAAGCCCTCTCATGATAAGCCCATTTCCAATTGTAAACCACCAGATGAACATTGCAGGATTTAAAATTGTAAATACAAATCCCGTCTTAATTGGAGGCAAAAGATCGTTTTTTAATTCCCTCGTATTGACGTCTATGTTTTTAATTGACTCTTCCGAGATACTTTCAAATTTTTTTCTTTCTTTTATCATTTGATAACCGAGGTAGAGCAATCCGACTCCACCAACAACCCCTATCAACGCACGCACTATAGGGATATTTATGACATATGACACGCCTAATGCTAGCCCAATTATTATTGAAACTTCAACAAATAGATGCCCTATACACATCATCGGACCTGTGAGAGGCCCATACTTTAAGGTGTCTTTTATGGTAGCAGTGAATAAAGGCCCAGGGGCAATAGCTCCAGATAATCCCACTCCAAATCCAATGGAAAGAAGTAAAAGCTCCTCCATAATCTAAAAATGGAATAGGCGGTTAAATGTCTTTTGATTATTTTTTAAAATAATTACGTTTATATAGATTAAATCAATTAAACACTTGTGATAAAATGAAAGACCATATTTTTTATGGAAAAGGAATGGGTAAAGTAAAAAGAGAATATAAAGAAATCTACGATGTTATAGCAGATTTAAATGAAGTTGTATACACCGGAAAGGTCCTTGATTACAAAACACAGAAGCTAATTGCAATAGGAATTACAGCTGCGCACTGTGATGAGACTGCAACAGAAAAACAAATGAAATCCACTATGAAAGAGCTAAATGTTACACAAGAAGAGATAGCAGATGTGTTAAGAGTAGTACTCTTACTTTCTGGGCAGCCTGCCTTCACAAAAGGTATGAGAATACTTGATGAACTAACAAAAAAATAAAATCATCTTTATAAATAAAAAATAATCTATTTTATTTCTATTTTATAATGTTTTATCTTTTTTGGAATCTCAAGAAGTAATACGCCTTTTTTGAAAGTGGCAGATACCTTTTCTGGATCAGTTGGAAACGGAAGATTAATGTCCCTATTAAAACAAAATCCCTTTTTTGTGGGAGCAAAAATCCTCACACAGTTTTCTTCTGATGTTACTTCAATCCTTTCTTTTTCAACACATGGCATGTCAAGAGCTACAAACAGAGCCTCTTTTGTATCCTTAAATTCTGCCAATGGTTCAATATTGTTACATCCACAGTAATTGATCTGCCAGTAGGCGTGTCTAACTGAATTATTTGTATTTTCCTTTATTATATAGTACCTTTTTATCATTGAATCTACCTATACATGGTCGGTACTTCTACTTTAGGCTCTCTCTGCATGGATACATTTGTTTGCTCCATTAAGGCCCTGTAATTTACCTTTAATTCTCCAGCTTGATCAATCAATTGTTTGGTGTCTACATTCAAATTAAGCATTTTATTCAATACTTTAAGGACTGAGGCTCCAGCCCCTGGATCTGGATAGCTTGGGTAGCACTGAGCCAATAATATTGACGAATTTAGATTTAACTCAATTGAATTTTTGAGAATTAATGCATAAAAACCTGATACAAATCCCTCTTCAAGGACTTTAACCCCGGATTCTTCCATTTTTTCCAATATAGCGCTATTGTTTGATGTACCGAAGACTTCAGGCTCTTCAATATCCAATCTCTCTTGAATTGGGGTCCCACTTATTGAGATAATAAGCTCCGCGCCTTTTTCTTTGTACCATTCAGTGAGCCTTTTTGCAAGACTATACCCTACTTTTGGATCAATTGGGATTTCTGATAATATAACAATGAGCTTTTCCTTTTGGAAGATTCTGACAGGATTTAAAACCTTTCTTTCATGAACTACCATTACAGGAGGAAAGAGTTCGGATTTGATATATCCAACTTCTTCAAAATTCTGCTCCAAAATCATATGGCTTACGGCAATTGATCCAACAAGGCCCATATCTGGAACGCCTTCTATTATAATGGGACTGTTAACATCAATCTTTTTAGTTTCAATAATAGTGATATCTTCAGATGTATCCAATTTTTTCACCTGTTCCGTAAAAGATTAACTAGTTTAAATAATTTATTATGTTTAAAAATAAATTTAATTTGGTTTTTCTACAATTATCTTGCATTTTACAACTAGTGCGGCTATAGCTCCAAGTGCAGCAAGCCAAGGTGCAATTAATGCTCCAACTAATCCCGCAGCAAGAGGTATATCAAGAAGTGTCCTGTCATTTTCATCTTTTATAATGATCCTTGTTGCAATACCTTCATCAATAATCTTTTTTATCTCCTCTACTAGGTGGTCAGAATCAACATAAAATTCATCTCTACTCCCAGTTGAACTGCCGCATTCGGGGCAATATTTTGCTGAATCGTCTATATCTTTATTGCAATTTTTACATATCATCTTATCACTGTTCATATGAAAATAGAAAAATATAAAATCTTTACCATTGGCAATTCAAGAAATAACTTAAACTAGACTGATACTTTATTTTATGATGTAAATGTTTCAAAGGAACTATCAAAATATTTCCTTACTAAAAATAGTAGCAATGAAAGTAAAAAATTAAAGATACTTCACCTTATTTGATTTGATTTCTTGTTTACCCATCTGGGTATTTAGAGATGCAATATCTTCCCGAAGATCTTTTGCTTTTTGCATAAGAATTGTTCTCTCTTTTTGTATCCTGTACATATCCTCTGGCTTGATGCTTCTCTTAACAACTCTTGTAAAATCTGCTTGATTTCTCTCAAGCTTTACCATTAACTCGGCTAGTTGCTCTTTCTTCGATGTAAGTTCACACTCTAATTTTTGGATAGATACTTCTTCTTCTGGCTCTTCTACAAGCATTGGAATCTCGGGAGGAGTTTCTTCTACCTTATCCCTCTGATATGTTTCTATAATCTTGACTAAAGTGCTTTCTGGGATTAATATCTTCTTATTACAATGTGGACAGGATATTTCTACGCCTTTCATAAAAACCTATCTCATATATTGCTATACTTTTGTTATATATAAGGATTGAGTTTTAAAAAAATAAATAAATAAAATAATTAATTTTTTTCTATCTCATCTAATATTCTCATTCCTTTATTGAATGCGGGCATACCAGCAGTTAATAAGACGACCCTTAGAACGTCAACTATCTCGTCCTTAGTTATATTGAATTCGTTCATACCTGAAATCATCTGTCTTTTTGTCGCAGTTTCATCAGATCTTGCTGCTGTTATTCCTAAAGCCACAAGTTTTTGAGTCCTATATTCTAACACCTTTCCAGTAAAAACTGCTTCGTCTAGCTTTACCAATGCTTCATATATTTCGGGATATTCTCTTTTTACTTTATTTACTCCTTTTCCATAAAATACGCCATCTTTCATGTTAACACCGATAATGAAGAGGATACAGAGAGATATAAAATATACGATTTAATGGATGTATTTAATATAATTAGGGTTTGCTCACCTTTTTTTTCACCCTTAAAATTATTAGGATTTCAAGCTTGTTTATTGAATTTAAGACCTAAGATGGATTAAATCTTAGAGACTATGTTAAATATCACATTCCGCCTTTCAACGAAAAATTTATATATTTATAATCGTTATTTGTCTATATGTTTGAAGATGCAAAAGAACAGCTGGCTAAGATGATAGCAGGCGAAGTTGTTTTGTCAGACGATCCAGGTCAAACTTTAAGAAAATGGCGTGAAATCTTTGGGGTAACTCAAACAGATTTGGCGCATCAACTTTCCATATCCCCCTCTGTTGTAAGTGATTATGAAGGGGGTAGACGAAAATCTCCAGGATCCTCGACAATTAGAAAAGTTGTTGAATGTTTACTAGAGATTGATATGGAGAGAGGGGGCAAGATAATTCATTCTTTTAGCCATAGATTTGCAAAAGAGGCTATAAGCGATGTAGTGCTTGACATAAAAGAGTTCCCTGTTCCAATTCTGCCTAAAAAACTAATTGATGCAGTCCATGGTGAGATATTAGTAAATGAAGAGTACTTGAGTAAAGAAATTCACGGATATACTGTTATTGATAGCATTAAAGCTATTTTAAATCTAAACTCAGAAGAATTCCTTAAACTTTACGGATTGTCTTCTGAAAGGGCCTTAATATTCACAAAAGTATCAACAGGAAGGTCTCCAATGATTGCAATCAAGGTACAGGGAATAGTGCCCTCAATGGTGGTCCTACACGGAGCAAAAAAGATAGATGAAATTGCAGTAAAACTTGCAGAAATACAGAAGATCCCTCTTATAATGTCATCATTTGGGACATCGGAAGAGCTGTTAAATGGGCTAAAATTATTATAAGTTTATAGTCTGTATCTAACAATTGCAGCAATGCCGCCAAATGCCCTCAACAATTGATTACCTTCTTCAGTTTCTGTTGAGATAACTTCTACTTGAGTGCTGCCTTCCTGGGCCAAATCTGCTAACTCTTCAAGCAAGTCAATTTTTTCTTCAATGTCTAAGCTTATGTTTCCACACTTTTCACATGGAATACTTGAAATTTGCTGTTCCAATTGAAATAATTCTTCATCAGTAGAAGTTCTTTCAGTCAAATTACCACAGGATGAACACTTTATTTTTACTCTATTTTTATTCAATCCTTCTGAAAGAAGCAATAAGTCAACAGCGCCGGATTCTAAATATCTCCTAACTTCCCTTTCACCATATGCTGCAAAACTGTCGTCCTTAATTAATTCTTTAAGAAATTTAGTAACGATGTCCTTTTCTTTTGTTATGTCTAGATTTTCCAATATGCTTGCACTTTTATCCACTAATTCGTTAAGTCCAAAAAGTTCCGTATATGTGGTATCTACAACTCCCAGTATTTTCTTTCTAAGCTCATGGTGCAGATATTCTCCTTCTTCAAATTCATATTTTGTATATCCCCCACCACCAATTAAAATCCCTTCTAAGTTTTGTTGGGCTAGAAAAATCTCATTTGCAGTTTCACCAACAGTATCTTTGAAATCATCAGCAGCGATTTCTCTTAGTCTTGCAAATCTGACTGAGGATTGTCCACCTGCTCTAAACTTTCCTGGAACTCTTGATGTTAAGTGCTTTAATAGTTCCACCTTCTTCCCCCGTAGTAAGCCAATACTTGCTTCCCCTCTTTCAACAATAATTAGGCCAAATACTCTTTTGTCTTCAATCATTTCAAGTAAGGGTTCAAGGACAAACTGTTGATCACATCGATATATCCTAACTGATATGGGCTCAGGAGGATTTAATGTAAAAAGTTCAATTTTTGGATTTCCTTCATCCTCTGAAATATTCCCAGAAAATATAATAAGGCCATTGGGTGGAGTCATTTTGTATAATCTTAAGTGTTGCATGACCCTTTCTAAAGCAGAGAGAACATTTTTCCGGGTATTTTTCGATTTGATATTTGTGGCGGTACCTTGCTCATCTTTAATTTGAGCAGCTACTTTAGATATTTCATATCCTGCAGGTATATATACTGAAACTAATTCTGTATGTCTCCCTCTAATTTTGGAAAGGAATTTCAGCTGTTTTTTGAATTCATAGAACTCTTTGTTATCCATAATCATGAGAATATAGAAAATATTTAAAAGCGTTCCTACATTTTCCATTTAAGTGATTCAATGAGAAAGCAAGTCTTCATGGAAATCTACAGATCAATAAATACGAAAGACGACATACCAGAGATATCTCAAAAATTTGGAATTGAAGAGGATGTTTTACTTTCAATACTATCACAAAAAACCGTTAGAAATGTTAAAAAAGATTACTACCCCATAATGAATAGAATCAAGGAAATTGTAAAGCTATGGGACAGAGGGCTATCTTTTTTTGACATTGCAACTAGATTATCCTTTTCTCCAATCCTAATTGCCACCCTGATACTTAGAGAAAAAGGTTACAACAAAAAAGACGTCAGAAACATTATTACAAATCCCGATTTGATAGAAGATGAAAGAATCAAAAATGAAATAATAAAGGCAATTGAAGTTGATATTGCATATTCTCCAGAATCTTCTAGAATTCAGAGAGAAAATGGGAAAAAAGGGGAAGAAATGCTTAAAGAATATCTTGATAACAAGGAGCTCCCATTTCTAAGAGAGGATGATTTAAGAAAACTAGGTTCTGGAAAGACTCCTGACTTCTTACTAAAAAAACCTATTAAGATTAAAGGTAGGAAAGTGTTCTGGTTTGAAAGCAAGGCTAGTTTTTGTGATTATATAGAATTTAAACAAGACTATAACAAACAATTAAAACACTACATTTCACTCTTTGGCCCTGGAATTGTAGTTTATTGGAAAGGTTATATTGATGATATTATTACTGATAAAAGAGTTTTAGTAGTAGATAAAAACTTTTTTGAAAAATTTTTTACTTCTTTTGAATATATATAGAAGGTTCGTATTGGTATCTCATAGACTCATAACTCATATTTGATACGCTACCATCATCTGCAATTTGGAAAAAAGATATTTTTGGATTTTTGAGTCCTGCGCTTACTTTTAATTCTTCAATGGCAGTATCAAGAGTGCCGACCCGGTCTGCAAGTTTATAGGATACTGTTTGGGTACCGCTCCATACATTTCCATCTGAATATCTTAAAACTTCTTCTGTAGAAATATGTCTTCCTCTCGAAACAACGTAAACAAATTTATCAAAATCCTCATTAATCATCTTCTCGATGTTTGCTCTATCCTTCTTAGAAAGAGGCCTCCATGATGCTCCAAGATCTTTATCTTCTCCAGTTTTTATTATCTCGATTTTTATCCCATATAATTTGAAGTACTCAGTTAAATCTTCGTGGATAAACATTACTCCAATACTTCCTAAGGTAGCCTCTGGTTTTACTATTATTTTATCACAGGCAACTGCTAAATAATATCCACCAGAAGCAGCAATCCCTCCTACATATGCTATAACTGGTTTTCTTATACTAAGTCGTTGGATTTCATCATAGATTTCAGTAACTGCAGACACCCCTCCACCAGGGCTGTCAATCCATAAAACAACGCCCCCAATCTCCCTATCTTCGGCAAGTTTTCTCAATTTTGCAGTAATCGGTAGGACATCTTCTTGATCTAATATTCCAAATATTCTAACAACCGCTATGTTCCCATTGACAGGGATGTTTTGATTTTTTATCCTATCTAACTCATCTCTTAGAGCCTTTATTTCTTGGTTTTCAAGGTATTCCCGTGACTCGTATGCAGAAAGCTTGGATTTTAAAATTTCTATTTCTCCACTAGATGTTACTCCACCTTTACGGGTTTTTATGCCTATATCATCTAAATTGACATTACAACCAATTGTTGCAGTAATGAGGACAAAAATAGTAAATATTAAAAATAAAATTTTATTGTTATATTTCATTTTTGTTATTCACCTTAAATGGCATCACTCTTTCTTCTTCGACGTTTTTTTCTTTGCCTTAGGTTTAGTTTTAGTTTCTTTTTTAGCTTTAGTATCTTTTTTAGTTTCAAGCTCTTTTTCGACTTCTTCGACAGTTGAAGCCAATTCCTTTAACTCACCGTTCATAACTTCTTTAACTGCTTTGATTTTCTTTGTAGTGGATTTTTCCTTTTTCTTCTCTTTTTCTTCTTTTGAATAGAGTTTTGTCATGAAAACATAAGCAATAGCAAATACGACTATTAATAGGCTACCAAATATTACTAGTCTATACTTCTCAAAGAATCCTGCTTCTTTTCCTTTCTCAATGATTACTGTAGTTACTGTAAAATATAGAGTTTCTCCAGCTAGAGGGTGATTAAAATCAACGATGAAACTATCTGATGTAACTTCGACAACTTTGCCGATTTGATTTTGATATATTATACTGTCCCCTACTTTTGGATTGACCTTTATTATGTATTTGTCTCCTGATTCAATAACATTTGCCATTCCAAATACTGTTTCTATCTGCTTTTGTGGTGTTGCCTTAACTACCATTGTGGTATCTGTTAACTCAAGTACGGTTAGGTCTCCGATTTCTGAGGGTATAATATCCCCCACATTTGGATCATATCTTAAAACTATACTTGAATCTGTTATCTCTGCAATTGTAAGAGTAGTGACTTCATTAGTGATGGATTTGCCAACTTCTGGTTTATGTTCTATCATAACATTAGATGCTGTTATTTCAACAACTTGGCCTGGCCAATCAGTCAAATCAATTATCATTCCAACGGTTGGCTGTCGTCCATATCTAGCAACAAAGGAGCTTATTGTTGCTTGGAAAACTCTCGGAATCTCTTCAAATCTTGAAATCTCTTGAGTTTTTGGAACTTCTTCTAATATTTTTGTTTGGCTAAATCTTAAAGTAGGATCCTTAGGGCCGTATCCTTGTTCTGGAGGGATTGTGATTGTCCTTGTCTCTCCTTCTTTCATCCCTATAAGTCCATTCTCAAATCCAGGGATAGTTGAACCATCTCCTATTTTCAATGTCAACGGTTCATATATTCTATTTTCATTGTATATATTGGCATTTTTTGCTTCTTCTAAAATAGATGTATCAAAAATTGTATCATCTTGAAGTTTTCCAATATAATCAACTTTTACCGTATCTCCTTTCTCTACTTTTTTTTCAATAATACAACCTGCAGAAAGAAGTAGCAATGCCGTTAAAATAGATATAAGGACATATTTTTTCATTAACTCACGTATACAAATGCCAATACAATCATTTATAAGTCTTTCTTTGATAATTTTTGTTAGGTGAATAGATGATTTACGATGTAAAGGATATCTCTCTTTCAGAGAAAGGGAAGCTTAGAATTGAATGGGCTCAAAGAGAAATGCCTGTTTTATCACTGATTAAAGAAGAATTTAAAATTAATAACACTCTTAAAAATTACAATATCGGATGTTGTCTTCATGTTACTACAGAAACTGCAAATCTTATGATTACTTTAAAAGAAGGCGGCGCTAATGTCTTTTTATGCGCTTCCAATCCCTTAAGTACCCAAGACGACGTTGCCGCATCCCTTGTAAAAGACTATGGGATTTCTGTTTTTGCTATACGAGGAGAAGATAGGGATACTTATTACGATCATCTAAACAAAGTATTGGATAACAAACCAAACATTACGATGGATGATGGTGGAGATTTAGTTTCTACAATAATGAAAGAACGAAATGATGTCTTACCCGGGATAATCGGAGGTACAGAAGAAACTACAACAGGAGTTATCAGATTTAAAAGCATGGAAAAAGAGGGAATTTTGAAATATCCAATCATCGCTGTAAATGATGCAATGACAAAACATTTCTTTGATAACAGGTATGGTACAGGTCAGAGTACGCTTGATGGCATTATCAGGGCTACAAACGTTTTACTTTCTGGGAAAAGCTTTGTCGTTTCTGGATATGGATGGTGCGGCAAAGGAGTTGCTATGAGAGCAAGAGGAATGGGCGCAAAGGTCATTGTCACTGAAGTAGACTCCATTAAAGCAATTGAGGCAACAATGGATGGATTTCAAGTAATGAAAATGGAAGATGCATCCAAAATTGGGGATATATTTGTTACTGTAACGGGAAACATCAATGTCTTACGGGAAGAACATTTTAATAATATGAAAGACGGTGCAATTATTGCAAATTCAGGACACTTTAACGTAGAAATCGATATAAACGCCTTAGAAAAATTGTCTTCTTCTAAAAGAATTGTTCGAGATTCAATTGAAGAGTATACGCTGAAAAATAATAAGAAAATATATCTCTTAGGTGAAGGCAGACTGATTAATCTTGCGGCTGCAGAAGGGCATCCAGCATCAGTCATGGATATGAGTTTTGCAAATCAAGCATTGTCTGCTGAATACTTGTCTAAAGAAGGAAAAAAACTAGAAAACAAAGTATATTCGGTACCCATTAACATTGATAGAAGGATTGCAAATTTAAAGCTACAATCTATGGGGATTACAATCGATAAGCTAACAAAGGAACAGGAAGAATATCTCACCTCATGGCAGATAGGAACATAAAGTTAGTTTTTATTTTTGTAATAGGATTAATTATAAATACTCCGGATTAGGTATATTTGAAGGGGATTAATTGCAATTAAAAATTAAAATGTTAGATATTGAAGCTACTGATTATCCGCTTGTAATGATGCATAAAGAAGATGCAAAGTTTATAGGAGTAAGAAAACTTAACAGAGTGCATGTAAAAGTTGGGGATCATGATATTGTTGCTGTTGTCGATTTAACGGAAAAAATTGTTTCTAAAGGAGAAATCGGGCTTTATGAGTACTTATGTCAAAAAATTGATACTACATGTAGCTTTTACGCAGAAGTATCACTTGCATCCCCTCCCGATTCTGTTCATTTTATTAGGAAAAAATTGGATGGATATCCCTTATCAAAAGATGAAATAAATGGTATTATCGGAGATACAGTTGCAAATAGACTTAGTGATGTTGAACTTTCTGCATTTGTATCAGCAATATATACAAGAGGACTTTCTAATGAAGAAGTAATAAATATAATTAAAAGCATGATTTCAACAGGCCAAACTCTTGACATTAAAAGAAAACCTGTTTACGATAAACACTGTATTGGCGGAGTTCCAGGGAACAGAACTACAATGGTGATAGTCCCTATATTAGGTGCTGCGGGATTAACGATACCCAAAACTTCGTCTAGGGCCATTTCAAGTGCAGCAGGCACAACTGACACAATGGAAGTATTTTGTAATGTGAGTTTCCACAAGGATGAAATTGAAAAAATTGTGGATAAAATAGGCTGTTGCATAGTATGGGGTGGAGGCGTTGATTTAGCAATTGCTGATGATAAACTAATAAAAATAAGATACCCCTTGGGGCTTGATCCACAATCATTGCTTCTTGCAAGCATCCTGGCAAAGAAAAAAGCATCAGGGTCTGATAAAGTAGTTATAGATATTCCTGTTGGGAAAAATGCTAAAATTAAAGATACTTCTATTGCAAAAAAACTTGCAAGAGATTTCATTACCCTTGGTGAGAGACTTGAAATGGAAATTAAATGTATGATAACATATGGTGAGAAACCAGTGGGCAGAGGCATTGGTCCTGCCCTTGAGGCGATTGATGTCTTAAATGTATTGGATGGCAAAGGGCCTCGTGATCTAAGGGACAAATCATGTGAAATTGCAGGACTTCTTTTTGAGATGGGCGGCAAAGCTCAAAGGGGGAAAGGAAAAGATATTGCAGAAAAGTTGATTGATAGCGGCAAGGCACTGTCTAAATTTAGAGAAATAATCGAAGAACAAGGCGGAAATTCAAAAATTAAATCAGATGAAATTCCAATAGGAACTTATACGCATACTATAAAATCAGAAGTTGAAGGAAGAATTGATTTCATGGATACAAGATTGATAAACATGATTGCAAGGGCATGCGGTGCACCCGATGATAAAGGGGCCGGAATACTTTTTCATGTTGAAAAAGGAGAAAAAGTATCAAAAGGACAGGAGTTATTTACATTATATTCTGACAAAGAGAAGAGAATTGATGATGCACTGCGAGCTCTTGATGGAAATCCAATAGGTGTTGAGAAAGTGATCTATGATGTTGTTGAAGGAGAATTGACAACCTTTGACAATTCGTGGTGGAAAACAGATAAAGAGTAGAAGTTTCGCCTGAAGCAATTGACACCTTTAATTTGATTTTATAGATGCTTTGAATAATTAATTTTCACTTTCCACTTTTACTTTCTTCAAATATTTTTTTTCTTTAGTATAGGGAATTCTTTTAATATGCCCACACTTTAAACAAGTAAAAGTAACTTTTCCTTTCCCGATTCTTATTCTAACTGTCTTACCTGGGATAAAAACTGTAAAACATTTTTTACAGAAGCTTCTTTTGAACTTTGACGTGATTCTAATTTTATGACGTTTTGATATTGCAACGGCAGTTTTGATAGAGCTTGTTGATAAATCATTATCCCTTATATGTATTTTTGAGAACTCCAAAAGCTCTTTAATTCTTTCTGAAGCAATTTTTTTCCTATTTGCCTTTCTTTCTTTCCATCCCATTACTTAAAATTTTAATCATTGCTTAATAAATTCTTAGGTATATTCTAAACTAATTTGGCCCTAAAATACCAATGCCAATGGTGTCTAATTGATTTCAATTTTCTCAATTCATGGAGATTGGGACACTTAAATAGAACTTTCTATAACTATTCATAAATCAATTATAAAAAGCTTTATATATCTTATTTTATCTTAAAGCACGTTCTGCTCATTAAATTGTTTCGTGATATTATGATAAAAGTAGAAGAAGTAATGGTTAAAGATGTAATTTCAGTGACCATACCTGCAACTGTTAATGAAGCTTTAGAAAAAATGCAAAAATTCAAAAAACCAGATTTACCCGTTATTAATAAAGAAAAAGAGCTTGTTGGCATAATTTCTTTAGAAGATATCATAAAAAATCCTAATGAGGATCAAATTGCATTTGTCATGAGTAGGAATTTCAAAGCAGTCAAGGAAGGAGACAAAATTAAAAAAGTTGCTAAAATTCTTTTAGATAATAATTTGACAAGAGTTCCAGTTATATCCGATGGAAAACTTATGGGAGTTGTTGCAGTTCGGGATATAGTCATGAATGGTATCTCAAAATTGGAGTTAAATGACCCCTGTCAAAGTTACATGAAAGAAGAAGTGCCTTGCATTTGGCAAGATACTCCTCTTAGCTCAGCACTTATGATAATGGTTTATAGTAAATCTAGCTTTTTTATGGTTTTAGGAAATGATGGCGGGATAGTTGGGATTGTAGATACCCAAGATATAATGTCTTCAGGAGAGTTTTTAGACGAACTTAAGACTACCGAGTTGAATATTTCTGGAGAGGGTGATGATTGGGCATGGCAGCCTAAAAATGCGCTACATATAGTTTCAAAAAAATTGACTCTCCCTTCAAAGCCAATAAAAGATGTAATGTCAACTGATATTATAACTGTAACAAGAAAGACTTCTATAAGCAAATGTGCAAAAGAAATGAAAAAATATAATATCGAACAAATACCTGTCATTAGTGCTGAAGGTGGGCTTATAGGCATCATTAGGGATATCGATATAATAAGATCTCTTTTATGAGTTGATTTTGTTGTTCGATTCGCTAAAAACTAAGTTTTCCGGTCTTGTCGAAGGCGTTAGTTCTAAAAAAATAACAGAAAAAGATCTCAATAAAATATTGGAAGATTTTGAACTCTCTCTTTTAGAAAGTGATGTTTCGCTATTAGTTTCAGAAAAGATTGTAGATGAGCTAAAGAAGAAACTTAGTGGAGAAAAGATAGGACTCACTTCAAATAAAAAAGATTTTGTCAAAACAGCTGTTGAAGAAACACTTACCGAAATACTTGAATTTAAAAAATACGATATCTTCAAAGAAATTGAAAAAAAGAGAAAAGCCGGCGAAGTATTCTCAATAGCTTTTGTTGGTTTTAATGGAACGGGTAAGACTACAACCATAGCTAAGTTTGGGAAACTACTACTCGATAAAGGCTACAAAGTTGTTATAGCTGCATCTGATACCTTTAGAGCAGGTTCAATTGAGCAGCTTTCTTTACACGCGGAGAACATAGGCATAAAAGTGATTAAGCATAATTATGGCGCGGATCCTGCCGCTGTAGCATTTGATGCAATAAATCATGCCAAAGCAAGAGGGATAGATGTTGTTTTAATTGATACTGCAGGGCGTTCAGAAATGAACAAAAATCTGATGGACGAAATGAAAAAATTAGTCAGAGTGTCAAACCCAGATATGAAAATTTTTGTTGGTGATTCCCTTGCAGGAAATGCTGTAGCCGAACAAGCCGAAAAGTTTTCAAACATAGGGATTGATGGTTCAATATTGACTAAAGTTGATGCGGATTCTAGAGGCGGAGCAGCCCTTTCAATAAGCTATATTACTGGGAAACCTATTCTTTTTATTGGAACAGGCCAAGGGTATGATGATTTAGAAACATTTGATCCAAAATGGTTAGTTGAAAGAATACTCCCATAACATTTATAAATAATCTGACTTTAGGTTTTCTCATGGCCGGGGTGGGGTAGCATGGTTATCCTATGGGACTGTGGATCCCATGACTCGGGTTCAAATCTCGGCTCCGGCCCCTTCTCTTTAACTTTAAGACTAACATGTTTGTTTTTTTAAAATGTTTTAATTCATCCTATGGCGGCTATAAGTTTTGATTGCAATAATACTTTATGGCAAATTGGACAATTATTTTATTAAAGAAACTACTTTAATTAAATTTTATCCGAAAATTATTTATATTTACAATTTTTAATTATTATAAAAATTTTAGTGATAAAAATGTCATTGGAACAAACTATAAAATTGGATAATCTTGATAAAGAAATTATAACTGAACTTCAAAAAGATGCAACTATATCCTATAAACATCTTGCAAAGAAAATAGGTGCAGCTGAGTCTACAGTATATGATAGGACAAGGAGACTAAGACAGCTTGGGATAATTAAAGAGATAATTCCTTTAATAGATGCAAAAAAATGTGGAAAGCAAACTACGGCTTGGATACGAATATCAATAGACAATATAAAAGATATTGGAAGAATTTCAAAGGAGCTTTCGATGATCGATGAGTTGCTTGAAGTTCATGAAACATCTGGCGAATGGGATATTCTTGTTAAAACAAAAGTAGCTAACAATGAAGAGCTGAGAGACTTAAAAGTTGAAAAAATAGGGAATATAAAGGGAATAAAAGGTCTAAACTCCCTAATTGCCGTTAGAACTGAAAAAGAGGACATACGAATAAAACTGGAACCGTTTGAAGAACAGATGATTATGGATCCATTTCATTAATATCTTAATTTAAGTCAATAATAAAAAAAATATTAATCTATTTTGTTAAATGCTTTTTTCAATGCACCACAAACTGGGCATCTGTCTGGAGCTTCATCTGCAACCGTGTATCCACAAACACTGCAAACATAGTAATCTTTCACTGGAAAATTATCCAGATTATCAAGAGCCTCTTTATAGAGATCGGCATGAATTTTTTCCACCTTGTTTGTAAAAATAAAATATCTTTCAGCAGCAGTTTCTCCTTCCATTTTTGCTTCTTCGATCATCTTAGGGTACATGCTTGCAAATTCATGGGTCTCTCCAGAAATTGCTTCTTTTAAATTCTCTTCTGTTGTCTTGATGCCTTCTAGTATTCTAAGATGTGCATGCGCGTGTACAGTTTCTGCCGCAGCTGCAGCTCTAAATAATTTTGCAATTCCAGGATAACCTTCTTGATCAGCTTTATTTGCAAATGCAAGATATTTCCTATTTGCTTGAGACTCGCCTGCGAATGCTTCCATTAAATTATTTTTAGTTTTAATGTTCATAGCACCACTATTTTATGGATTAAAGAAAAATTTCTTTATACTCCAATTTCTCTATGTTTTCTAACTATTTCGCTTGCTAGATTGTCAAGGGATTTGAAATCGATTTCTTTCGGGTAACCTTTAATATATACAGGTTCAATCAATTCGACCTTAATATTTGTAATCATGCCTTTTAGAACTTCAACAGCATTTCCTCCCCATCCAAACGAACCAACTATTGAAACAAATTTTGTTTTAGGCCTAACTGCATTAACAAGATATGTCGCATAATAAGCTAGCGGATGCGGACCAACCAACATGGTGGGCGCACCAACAACTATTGTGGCAGCATCGACAAGGGACATCAGCAGATCCCCGGCATCTGCAATTTCAAGATTAAACAATTTAACCTCTACACCCATGCTACTCAAAGTTTCTGAAAGATAATCGACCATGATTTTCGTACTTCCGTGCATTGAGACATATGGAATTACAACTTGATTTTTCACCGCATCACTTGACCAATCCTTGTAGGCTTCAATAATAAATGAAGGCTTGTCATATAGGGGACCGTGGCTTGGAGCAATTATGTCAATATCTAATTTATCTATTCTTTCAAGATATTTTTTGATCATTGACCTAAATGGCATCATTATTTCAGCGTAATATCTTTTTGCAGAGAGATATATCTCCCTTTCATCTGGAACATATAGGCTACTTGTAGCAAAGTGAGATCCTAAGAAATCACAGGAAAAAAGGATCTTATCTTCTTTTAAATAGGAAAACATTGTGTCTGGCCAGTGGACCCAAGGTGCAATTATAAACTGGACTGTCTTGTTTCCTAATGATATTTCTTGATTGTCAGATATAACGATGAATCTTTCTTCAGGGATTAGTAGAAAAGATTCAATTAACTCTTTACATTTTGCGTTTGTAACTATCTTTGCATCAGGATACTTTTCTAAAATCTTGGACAGGGATCCAGAATGATCCTGTTCAGCATGATTTGATACAATGTAGTCTATTTTTTTTACACCGGTCATTTCTATTGCATTCAAAAGATCATTTTCCTTTCCAAAGTCTGATGTATCAATCAGCATCGTCTTTTCACTACCTTTTATCAGATAGGAATTATATGTAGTTCCGTTTGGAGTTGGGATTAATGAATCAAAGATTCTCCTATCCCAATCAATGAATCCAGTCCAATAAATATCTTTTTTAATAACTTTTGGAATCATTTAATTAATTCTCCTTTTTTTCAAACTGGTCTTTACCCGCACCACATATGGGGCATGTCCAATCGTCTGGAAGTTCTTCAAAAGGAGTATCTGGAGGTATTCCCCCATCAGAGTCTCCTTCTTCTGGATCGTAGATATATCCACAAACCATGCAAATATATTTGTCCATTTTTTTCACCCTCCTTTATTTTGAATAATTTATTAGATATATTTATGGCCCAATATGCATCATTGGCCACGAGTCATCATAACTTTCAAATTTTATTGAATTTTCCTTTTCAATCTCTAAAAGTTTGTAATGACCCATTTCCATATCAGCTATATAGTTTAGCATATTGAATATGTCTTTTTCTTCCATGAATCTCTTGGATATTTCAATATAGAAGTCATGTGCAGCAACTTCTGCATCCATTGCTTGCTGGAGTACTTCACTTAAAGGTGCCATCTCGTCCGTAATTTTTATTTCTGGTAATGGAACAGGGGATGTTTTAGGCAGAATTATTGTTTTGTTTGGATAACTCTTTTTGTAAAGATTTTCAAAGAAAGATCTGTGTTTTTCCTCCTCATTTGCTAAAAAACTCATTTTGTCTCTTAAGACTGCATTCTTGACAGAGTCTCTAATTTTAAGATATGTAGATTTACTATCGATTTCACTTTTAAGCGAAGTCAGTATCAAATCTTCTGTTGAATATAATTCTAGATTTTTGTAACTTGACATGTTATCAGTTATCACATATGGACCTTACAACTTCTTCCATTTTAATAATTAGTTCTATAAAAGTCTTTTGCGAATTTAAAATAGAAATAAATCAAGTTATATATATTAAAATAAGTAAAAATTTTTTAATATATTGTATATATTACTTCTTTGTAACTTTTTCTTCCTTGAGTAATTTCTTTGCTATTATGAAGACAACAAGTGCAAGGATGATAAAGTTAATAATCTGCGCTAGAAACGATCCCCATCTTAAGACTATTGGTCCAATTGATAGCGTTGCTTCCTGCCAACCTCCACCTGGTATAAATGGCGTAATAATTGGCATTATTATATCATTAACAAGAGAGTTTACAAGAGAAGTTGACGCTGCAGCCATAATAAATGCAACAGCAACACCTATCACTTTGTACTCCTTTAAAAATTCCATAAATTCTTGCATAAATCCCATATTATCACAAAATATACTACTATATTCGGTTTATAAAAATTACCTAAAAAGCTACTTGAATATCTTTTTAGTTTCTTTATACCATAAGACAATATCAAGGTGGTCAAGAGGAATTCCAATTTCCTTCGAGAATTCCCTCATAGTTTGCTCGAGCTCTAAGTACTTTTTTGGCGGTATTGAATCAGGTATTTTTTCAATCACATTGAGTAATTTTAGATTTTTTAGTATATGCCTATCTAGTATAGCTAAATCTTGGCCTTTTCCAATATTTCTCAAAAAATGGCTTGCTTCTTTGTATCCCATTCCTTTCACATTTTTTACTAACCACTCCCTAACCTCTGAAGGAGAATCAAATTTATCTATTTCATTTCTGATGGAAATCTTTCCCGAAGCATTGAATACTTCTCTACATCTAACAAGATATTTGGATTTTTTATACTTGAATCTAACGCCATAGAGGCAGTCTAGGATTTCCTCTTCACTTCCATTAATCAAATAATTTTTTTCAATAAGATTACAAATAGATTCCCAGCACATCTTGGCTTTTGATTGGGGTGTTAAAAGACAAAAGGCGAGTTCAGAGAAAAGATTTTCTTCAGTTCCCTTTTCCCAGACTTTGGCAAATTCATTAAGACGATTTTCAATTTCTTTTTTTATTGAAAAATAGATTTCCAATACATCCTTTAGTAGTTCTTCGTCATAAGAATTTGAGTTTTTCATGTATCCACATTAAAAGAGATAGTGGGCCCACTGAGATTCGAACTCAGGACCTCCACCGTGTCAAGGTGACGTCATAACCAACTAGACCATGGGCCCTTAAATCAGAACTGGACTCCCAATATAAAAGATTTTCTATATTTTTTCAAATCATTTTTACTGCATTACGTAGACTATACTTTATAAATATATCAAGCCTTAGAAACTGTATTATCAAAGGTGATTATATTAAAGTCGGGGGAAATCCTTTAGACCAGCTAATTGATGGAGTCCCTGAAGGGATAGTAACACAAGTTTACGGTGAGCATGCAACAGGTAAAACTACTTTTTGTTTAATGTGCTGTAAATATGCCCTTCTAAAAGGAAAAAAGTCTGTGTTTATTGATACAGAGGGGGGATTTTCTCCAAAAAGACTTTCCTTAATGGGGGTAAAAAACCTTGATGACATCATTGTTTTTCAACCAAGAGATTTTGCAAGCCAAGTGATTGCTTTGGTAAAACTAGAAAAAATTATGAGTTCTAGAATTGGTTTTGTTTGCGTTGATTCCATAGTTTCTTTATATCGTCTCGAAGGACACGATCATAAAAAAAGAACTGAGCTATCAAGACAGCTTGGAAACGACCTCTTAATCTTATCTAGAATTGCAAGGGATTTCAATATACCTCTTGTAATCACAAATCAAGTTTATGATGATGTGACTGGCAGTAGGGAAAAAGTTCCTGTCGGAGGGGATGTTTTGAAATATTGGTCTAAACTAATAGTTAAATTAGAAAAAGATGATCAAAACAAGAGAAAGGCAACCTTAGTGAGGCATCCCTATAAAAAAGAGGGCGAATCGGCATATTATGATATAGGGGACCCCGGTATTATCGACGTTTCTTTCTAATCTTTTCCACCTTTTCTTTTATTTCAAAAGTCTTGAAAGGAACATCCTTTAGCGCCTTCCCAACAACGGATTTTGCTATGTTTTCCGCATGCTTTGTATTTTCAGCGTTGAAAATGTCAAGGGTCAAATAAACCCCAACTAAAGATACATCACCTACAAAAAACGAACTTTCAAAATAATCCCCACATTTAGGGCATTGTGACATACCTATTTCAACTTTAACATATTCCAGTTTGCTTGCTTTTAATTTTTTAATGACACTTGACATTGCAACTTTTATTGCATCTTCACCATCTTTAATATCTCTCACAATAATTGGAACTTCAAGGGTAACTTTATAATCCAATTAATCACCTCGTCTCTTCTTCAAATGCAAAATACCTTGTTGTAGATACTTTAAATACTCCAAGCCTTGCGCCAGCATCTAAGTATCCATGGAGATAATTCAATGAAGCGAAAGCTGTAACATAGTCACCCTTTTCTTTGAAATATTTTGCATCTTCATAGTATCTCTTAGCCATATCCAAATAATCATTTGCCACTTTTTCCATATGGGAACCTTTGGGAGGATTAATTTTAATATCTTCAAAAGCCTTTTTTGCTATTTCAAAGTACTTTGCTAGCTTTTCCTCACTCACTTCTCTCAAAAAATCCTCTCCTTTTGTCTCGCTTATATCCAGTTAATTAATCGTCATGACTAGTTCAAAAAATCATTAAAGGCTTTATATCTATTGTGGATTAGACTTAAAAGAAGTTTAATTTCATATAACTTTACAATAATTTTCGACTTTTTTCTTTTAAATGTTTTTTAATTTTACTCATTTAAAATTATCCAGGATTTAACTTCTTTTTCCCTAGGAAATTCACCCTTACTATTTTCAATATAAACAAAAACTCTTAAATAGAAATTGATAACTAAAATTTACAAGTCAATTTTTAAATTAGCTGTGAGTTTATGTCCATTACTTCTAAATCAAATAAAGGGAGAATTGATGCCACCCACAATAAATCCCCCTTTTTTGGAATAGGTAAAAGTTTCAGAACGAAAATAGATCCAGTAAAGGAATATGAAATTTTAGAAAATAATGAAGACATAAAAGGTGATTTTTTTTATGGCATGCCGTTTGGGCTTAATCACAATGAATATGTCAATGCCCAGAATCTAAAGAGAGCTTTGATGGACAAATATAAGGGCATGGAGATTTCAGAAGTCATTAAAGGGCGTGAAAATGATTCTGGTCACGGAAGCATATTTACTATTAATTATGATATACCCTTAAAACTAAAAAAATTTTCAAGTGACGAGGCAAAAGAAAAAATCCTATCAGAACTTAAATTAATTTACGGCATAGGAGATATGAAGAAAAAATACCTTAGAAGCAGAGGGTATACTACAATTGAGGATTTGATCAATCATCCTCATTTTTCAAAAGAGGCCAAAAGTTGCCTTGACTTGATCGAATCAAGGGATACTAAAAATATAATGAACAGAATTTCTTATTGGTTGTCGCAATCAGATGAACTTGCCTATTGCTGCTCAGGATTCCACGAGATGGAGGACTTTCTTTTTTTTGATATAGAAACGTTGGGATTATTTAATAGGCCCATAATATTAATAGGTGTTGCAAAATATAACGGAGATACTCTTTCAATCAATCAATATTTCTTAAGGGATTTAGCTCAAGAGCCTGCAGCACTAGAAGAATTTTCGTCCTTCATAGGGCCAAAGTCAGTCTTAGTTTCCTATAACGGTAAATCCTTTGACACCCCTTACATAAGGGAAAGATTATCCTATTATGGTATGAAGCCCATTATTGAAATCCCTCATTTCGATATGCTCCATTTTGCAAGGAAAGTATGGAAAAACAAATATCCAAACTGTAGACTTGTAACTCTAGAAAAGTATCTTTTTGGAATAGAAAGAAATGACGACGTTCCAAGTGCACTTGTTCCAGAATTTTATGAAACTTATCTTAGAACTGGAAACATAGGTCCAGTTATTCCAATAATTGAGCATAACAGACATGACCTTATCACACTTACAAAGATTTTTTCAAAACTTTATGAGGAATGGAGCAAGTGATTGAAAATATACTCTTCAAATTAAGGAAAGATTCTTCTTTTGATAGAAATATTGCACATGTTGAACTTTTAGAAGAAAGAGAACCAATATATGGTGAAATCAAAGAAGAGCTGCCTATAAATCTTAGCGACTATCTTGAGAGAAAAAATATCAGGCTATACAAACACCAATGTGATAGTCTAGAGGATGTGCGAAAAGGGAACAATATTGTTATTACAACACCTACTGCATCTGGTAAAACCCTGGCCTTTAATCTCCCTATATTTGAAGCCCTATCAAAAGACAGCCATGCAACGGCCCTTTATCTATATCCCACAAAAGCATTATCAAATGATCAGCTTAAAGTCTTAAGGGCCCTTGAGGCTGAAACAGAGATCAGGGTAAATCCCAATGTTTATGATGGGGACACTCCCTCAACAATAAGGCCAAAAATAAGAAATGAATCAAGGATAATAGTTTCTAACCCTTATGAGATGCACCACATCCTTCCTTGGAACTATAAGTGGCAGCACTTTTTTTCTAATCTAAAATTTATAGTTTTAGATGAGGCCCATATCTATCGTGGAGTTTTTGGATCAAACGTTTCCCTACTAATAAGAAGGATAGAAAGAGTATGTGAGTATTATGGATCTAGTCCACAGTTCATTATTTCTACAGCCACGTTAGCAAATCCTATTGAGTTTGCTGAAAAACTCACCGGATTAAAATACAAACTGATATCAGAAGATGGCTCTCCCAAGGGCAAAAAATACTTCATTTTTTACAATCCTTATAAAAATGGGGATTATCTATCAACTCATCAGGAATCAAAAAGACTTTTTCTATTTTTCATAAGAGAAGGGCTCCAAACATTGTGCTTTACCGTATCTAGAAAAATGTCAGAACTAATTGCACGATGGTCTAAAGAGTCTCTTGATAATTCTGAGAAACATCTAAAAGATAAGATAATGGCCTATAGGGCAGGTTATTTGCCAGAAGAGAGGAGGAGGATTGAAAATGGCCTTAAAAATGGGGTTATCAAGGGAGTGACCTCAACAAATGCTCTTGAACTTGGAATTGATATAGGGGGTCTTGATAGCGTCATTATCTCTGGATACCCAGGAACAATTATATCTACATGGCAACAGGCTGGAAGGGCTGGCAGGGGTGCTAGCGATTCAGTTGCAACACTTGTTGCATTTCAAAATCAGCTGGACCAGTATTTTATGAGGCATCCTGAAATGTTTTTTGGAAAATCCCATGAACATGCCATAATTGACCTTTCCAATCCATATATTCTTTTTGGGCATACAATGTGTGCCTCTTCTGAACTGCCAATAGTTTTAGATAGGGACAAGAAATATTTGGGGGGATATTTGCCACAAGTATTATATGAGCTAAAGAGTGAATCCCTTGCCAAAGAAACACCAAATGGATGGATTTATTCTGGCTCAAAGAGCGCCTCAATGGTCGTAAGCCTTGATAGCATTTCAAGTGATATATTCAAAGTG
>JAAZKM010000162.1 GCA_012799835.1 Candidatus Methanofastidiosia archaeon | reverse complement strand
TAATATTAAAAATATTAGTAAATATACTATCAGATAATACTATAATAAGTTTAGATAAAGATGCGATATAAATATATCTGAATAACATTTGGATTTATATTTTACGTATAAGCAAACTATCATGTAAAAATCATGTGGTATTTATAATAATTTTAAAACTAATAACTGTAGAAGACTATTTACTCATTTTCAAAACTTATTACAAATAAATTTTTTCCTTTCAAAAGATAAAATAATGGAAAAATAAATTATGAATACTATTCATGATAAACTTCTCCCCAAGACTTCTTAGAAATCTCCTCTTCCTCCACCATTCTTTGCTCGTGCTGCTTTCTAGATTCCTCTAATTTTCTTTCCCTCTGTTCTTCATTCTCCAGGTAGTCTTTGTAGCCTTCCGGATCAAGCTCAGTAAAAATCTCTTTAAACTCCGATGAATATTCCCTTTTCTTTGATTCATAGCTCATGCCTGCAATATAGTTGATCCTCTCGCCTGAAACAACTCGTTCTATGAACATCAGATCTTGAATATATTGCTTATTCCCCTCATTATACTCTAATCCTTTCAATTTGTCCCTCACATACCTAGTTTTAATATTTTTAAAATCTGTCATTCACTCATCCCCATGCATCCTTCTCAAAATATCATTTCTTATTTCGTCCAGACATTTTTTATTTGCCATTATTCTATTTTGAGTTTCTTCAATGTCATGCATAATGTTCATCTTTTGGGCTTCAAGATTTTCCTTTTCTTCCTGTTTCAATCCATCATTTCCTGATTTTGATTGTATCATTTCACTTGACTGAAGTTTATCATTCAGCAAGTCTAATCTTTTTTGCATATGCGTTATTTCGTTAATTAACACAATCTCCTTTTTACGTAAGTCCTGACTTGGATCATATTTCATCTTAATTATGTTAAAGTCTTTTATCTGCGACTCAGAAGTATACCGTTCACTTGAAACAGATGTTATAATTATCTGCTCATTTCTCCCTAACAAATATTTTAGAAAAACGATTCCCGCTTCTTGATCAAGTTTTCCAAGGCCCTCATCAATAAGGATACATCCTTTATCCATACTGATTCTTTCACCACAAACTTCGCAGCTTAATAGATCTGTCTGGTCAAAATTGATTTGTATCTTGCCCGGTCCTTCGGGGCATTCTTTTTTCGAGAAATCCTTCAGAGTGTGGCTGTTATCAAAGAACAGCAAAATGGACCTTACAAGCCTAGTCTTCCCAGAACTGTTGACGCCTTCTATCAGATTCTTTTCATTGAAATCAATGCTGACTTTTTTAGCAAATTTGTAATTGTCTATTTCTACCTTGTTTATTCTGAAAGGTATGTAGTATGCAAGGCCCTTCTTTCTGAGATTATCCAGGTATTCTTCAGGATCAAACCTTTTGTGGTATCCGTTTATGTTTAGTTTTGTCCTGATGGCCTCTTCTGCAAGCTCAGAAATATTAAAATTCTTCTCTTTTGCCAGCTCTACAAGATTCTCATCAAGGTAGAGCAGGGTGTTTTTCTTAGTTACTTTGGATTTCTTATCCATATTTTACATATGGACATATGGATATTTAAGGTTTTGTGTTATGTAGTTAATATTAATTTTTTAAAATTATATTCTAAATCGCCAAAACTAACTATATCTAGTACACTAAAATTAAAAAGATGTTCTAAAATATATTTTTGATCTTCTCGGACAGCTGTCCTTCAAGATCTTTAATATAATCCTTTGAATCTTCATCTAAAAAAAGAGAGACCCTATTAAGTTCAATGTCTTCTAACTCATCATTTAAACTACTAAGATTTATTTTTCCAGTAATAGTTTTTTCATATTTATCTTCAGTAAAGTTCACAAGTAAAGCTTTTTTAAAATAATTTTGTCTTTTAATTGTCTTTAGCCTTAGAACAAGTGAATAGACAATGCTTTGATAATAATCTGCATTTGAAATATTCTTTTTATATTTTGCATCCGCAAATCCAAATTCAATTGAATCTTTTAAAATAATAATATCAGGGATAACTTGAATGTTCTTTAGCTCAACATCAATCAATCCTTTACCTGTATATCTTTTTTGATCGGTTACTTCATACCCCTTATCTTTTAACAGTTTCTCAAGTAATCCGAAAACGACTCTTTCAAAAACAACATTCATATCAATTAGGAAGTTACAACATCTAATTTTTTCTCCTTTAACAGATTTATAGAAAGATTCACCTATTATGAGTTTTGTAACTTCAAGAATATCTCTGTAATAGTAATTTTTTCTTATTACCGATTCACTATTTATTTTAGTTAAGTCATTTGAGGGAATACTTTCTTTTATAGAAATTTCATCCTTTAGAATATTGACGCAACTTATTATCCCAGCCCTAATCTTTTTAATATTATCATTATCGCTTTTTAAGGCATTGATCAATTTTATAGCCGCAAACAAGATGGCTTGATTTGTAAAATTATCAATTGTAGAATCAAAATATCTACATTGAAACTTTGGACATATGTAATTTGTTTTTATCTGTTTAGATATTAAGAGTTTACCTTTAAGGTAATTTATGTTGTCCTCTTTTTTTACATACTCTCTGAATAGTCCTTTTTTTATTATTCTTTTTAACTCGATTAAAAAAATTGAACTTAGAATATCTAAGAAGACATCTCCTTCTTCAATTTCTACCTTTATGCTGGGATCATAATAAAGAAGAGTTTTTTTATCGTTACACTTCACACTTTGGGAATAAGATAAGAGCTCTAAATATTTAACAACTGTTTTTGGCTCTATCAGGATGACATTTGAACAGGGCAGTTTTAAAATGCCAACAAATTGATTTGTGTATATTAAGGCTTTATCTCCTATTTGCTCAAACGATACAGTTCCTTTAAACTTTGAGTTGTCGGAGTTAAGGTAATTTAAATCCTCTTCATAAAATGGCAATATTTCTTTACCCCACTCTTTTAGAAGTATTTTCTTAGTCTCCACGTATCCACCCTTTTACCTCCTCAGGATCTTTAGTAAAACGTTTCTCTTGATAGATGTTATTATTAATCAAACTAGCCAGTGCATCAGATTCGCCATAATAGTATTCTTCCAATAGAGGAAATATTTCATTTAGCCATACAGAAACAACAGCTTCATCATTTTTTCCATCGATAGCATAGAAAAACGAGTGACCTATCTCTTTTTCTTTACCTAAGTTGTCATCATTTCTAATTTTCTGGTTTATAGTTTCAAGTTTTTTAATTGATTTTCCTAAAAGCGAATTATCATCAAAGTTGTCGAAATCCCCTCTTAATTGGTCAAATTCAGGGGGCATTTCACAAAACCCAAACCTTCTTCTAAGAGCAACATCAATTAATGCTATGCTTCTGTCTGCTGTATTCATTGTTCCTATAATGTAAACATTTGGCGGTACGCCAAATTCGTCTCCTGTATAAGGCAACTTTACAATTAGCTCATTTTGTTGGCCTAATCTTTTGTCTGATTCTAAAAGAGTGATTAATTCACCAAATATTTTTGATATGTCCCCTCTATTAATCTCATCGATTATCAGTAAAAATTTTGGATTGTCTTTCCACCATTCTCTAATCTCTTCTTTTGATTTGTTTTCAATAGAATCTAGATATTCTTTATAAATTTTTATCCATTTATCTTCAAAATCTGAAAGGCCTATTTCTTCAGGATAAATCGATGCATATAGCGCCTTTGTGCAGATTTTTTTAAACAGTCCATCTTTTTTCACATAAGGGGATTTAGAAACTTCTTCTAGCTCTTTATCGTCTTTGATAGTTATGCCTTCAATAAACTCTTCATAGCTATACGAAGGGTGAAATGTAATAAAATCAACTCTTCCTTCTTTTTTCAGTTTGTCAAATTCTATATCAATTTCTTTTTGTTTTTTAATTAAATTAGAATTTAATGTGTAGATTGCCATATTCTTCTCTCCTACATTATTTTTTTGAGAATTGTTAAAAATATTCAAAGTATCGCTAATTTGAGTTTTATTTTTTAGAATATCAAACTTAGATAAAGTATCTTCTAATTTAGTTTTGATGTTTGAAAATTCAGTATTTGGGAGAACAGGTTTAATTATATTAACTTTAATGTCCTTCAAAAGTATATTTGTATAATCTGAAATTTTATCCCAGTCTTCTTTAAATATAAATGTTCTATTTACAAATAATAACCTTAGGAGATATAAGAATATTTTTTTATCATTTCTAGAAGATTTTTCAAGGGTAGTATAAGGTGCTTCCGGTTTCCAAATATCCCACAAATCATTAGTGCATATTTCTTTCCAAAAAACAAATGAGTTGTCTTTTAATTCGTAAATGGTATCTATTTTAGCAATATATTTTAATTCGAGAGGGTATTGGATGTCTCCTATCTGGGAGCCACTCTTCCCATCAAATAAATTTAGACCTAACTGACTTGGAGGCCTTTTTGAATCATCATTGCCCTTTGAAGGTGTGATTAAAAAATTGTCCGGAAATCTTATAGTCTGACAATATATTGAAGTTCTAATTATTTTACCATTTTTCTCATAGCCTTCTAACATCGATTTAAAATTATATTTATCAATTTTAATGCAGTCACTAGGGGATTTAAGAAGGATTTCACTCATTTAATTCACCAGCCAAAAACTCAGTTGCATATTGTTTTGTTTTAAAAGTTTTTCCGGTACCGGGTGGGCCATATAGGATTATTTGTTTTTTGCTTTCTAGTAATCCTGAAAAATTATTGGATAATAATGTTGGCTCTGGCGTATCATACAGGTAACTTAGAAAAGAACCTATCTTATAACTATCCCATGAATTAAAAAATTCTATACTCTTTATTTTTTTAAATAGTTCATGATTTGAATATATCGGATGTTTCGGGTCAAATTCAACATCAAAAAGATTACATGCTTTTCTTATTCTTTCAGGAGACATTACAGAAGTTATCTTTCCAGGAACGTACATATAAATAATTTTAGATTTTACCATCGAAGATAGAATTTCAAGCTCATCAACAGCAATAAAATTGCCCTCTTTTGAGTAATCTAGTATTTTTATTATCGTGTCTCTAACTTTTTCAAATTCTATTTCGGCTTGGTTTTTTGTAATTTCAGTCATCTTTGTTCCTAGTTTGTACATTTGCTTTGGAAATAGCATTGAATTAGTGAAAATATAAAATTTTTTAGATGGGTTACCTTTGATATTGGCGCCAGCTATGTATTTGAATTCAAGTAAATAAGAAAAAGTATCCTTATTATTATTTCCAAGGACATACTCTTCTAAATTAAGATTTTTTATTTTTTCGTAATTAAATTTAGTAGTAAATTCTTCAATTTCTTTTTTTGTCTTTTCAGGATTATATAAATGAGGAGGATTTCTTTCAAATTCTTTTGCTTTTTCAATTATATTATTTATTTTCATTTTGCTAATCTACTCCTAATACATTTAAAAATATAATTATTTTATTTGTTCTTCAATTAATTTTGAGAGTATTTCCCATTCTTCATTATTGACCTTAAAGTTTGTACCTTGAGATTGTTTAATAATCTCCAAATTCTCTAGTTCCTTAATTTTGAGTAAGTCAGATCTTAAGATTGGATTATCTGTAAACTTGTATTTATATTTGTAGCGTACCCTCATTTCTTCTATATTTTTATGATCTAGAGATTTCCAATGCTTAATTGATGCTTCTGATTCAAGCATCATCTCAGGATTAGATAGAATGTTAATTTGGGCGTAAATACCAGCATTTTCTCCAGAAATCCATATTAAGCCAATGTCTCCTTTTTTAATTTTCTTAGTATATCTACTAACTGTCCAAACGTCTTCTGTTAACTCTTTATCATTTATAGCACCGATAACATCAAACTTATTTGGATTGGCTTGAAAAATCCAAACTTGTTTTTCTGGAGAGTTATTACTTTCTATCATGGATTCAACATATTTTGACAAAAATTCAGTTGCATATTGTTTTGTTTTGAAAGTTTTCCCAGTACCAGGCGGACCATAAAGAATTATCTGCTTTTTAGATTCTAACAATTTGGTAAATGGATTTTCTCCCATAGTAATACTTCCTTATTTATGTCTTAATTACACTACTCTATTCTGTATGGCATCCAGCCTTTTCCCCTGTTTGTATTTTGAAAATATAAATTCCCAATAATCAAGCAGTCCTTGTACTGTGGCGATACCTCATATGCATTTGTTGAGAGGCTATTTGTAGGGTCAAGGATATAGAATGTTTCACCGTCAAAGTCAAAATGGTACTTTCCAAAATTGTCTGTGTTTACAAGAGGATTTTTTATCATAAGGACATCATGGAGCGCCTGCCCATCGCATTTGCTAATTGTGGCAATCCCCATGTCATTTACAGGATATCCGTTTGAAGCAAGACATGAAAATAGAAGAAGCGCCTTATCAGTGCAGTCACCCTTTCCTCTAACAATCGTCTCATCGGCATACTGGATCAAATACGGATACCCTTCCGTATTATGGTCAAAGTAGCTTATATCAAATCTGATTTTATTTACAATCTCCCCAATTGAAAGACCGCTTGAGAACTTCACTACATTCGGTGTCACAGTTGCATAAACTGTTGGATAGGGTGCCGTTCCCCTTGAGCCGTATGGGGGATATGACATGTATGGGGTGTAAGCTTCAGATATCGGCACTACGGGAGCGGGAATTTGAACTTCGCTTTGAGTTTGGGTATTAGCAGGCGTCTTAGAAACACCACAGTTATTTTCTAACACAGTGTACCTCATCTTAAGATTGTTATAGTCATTTTGGAGTGAATTTAGCTTTAATTTAAGCTTGTTATCTTCCTCAATCAGCTTGTTATAATTCTCACTCATCTGATTGTTGTAGAGCCTTAGGCGGCTTATCTCCTGATTTAGGTGTTCAATTTCTGTGTTCTTGTTAAGCACCTGAACCTTGCAATCAATGTTCTGTTGCGTGGCGTTTGAAAGCTTCTCCTGGTATGTCGATATCCTCTCTCCTGAGTTGACAACGCTTGTTAGGTACATGCCGAAAAAAAATGCCAGGCCATGTGTAATGAGCAATGCAGCAAGGCTTACCTTGATCACCTTTTTCAAAATCTCATTCATAAAATCAACTTCGATTAATATTAATCTTTAGAGTTTATTATTTTTTTGGTATGAAGGTAATATCAATTACAGCATCAAAGGCTACGTCAAGTGCCATCTTTCTTCTGTTATTAATAATATAGTTACAGTTGTTCAAAACTATTATTTCCTTCTGGCCATAAAAATTGGATATGTATATTTCTATATATTTAAATATTAGAATAACTAATAATAAATATCTGGCGGTGTTGTATTTGAAATCTGAATTATTAATCAAATTAAATCCGGAACAAAAAAGGGCTGTCGAGACTACAGAAGGCCCGATACTTATTATTGCAGGTGCCGGGAGCGGTAAGACCGGCGTTGTCACAAAAAAGATAGCTTATCTCGTATCCTCTGGTGTGCCTGAAGAAAATATACTTGCCCTAACATTTACTGATAAGGCTGCAGCTGAGATGCTCTCAAGGGTAAATGAGCTTGTCGGCCCAAAAGAGGGAATCACGATAACGACATTCCACTCCTTCTGCAAGGAGATTATTGAAGACAATATCCTAGAGCTCAAACTGAACTCGCCACTCAAAGTGATAGAGGACACAGCACAGCTTGTATGGTTTATCAAAAACATTGATTCGTTCCAATTCGAGTTCATAAAAATAGGATTTAAGCCCATAACACTCGTCGAAGAATTAAGGAAAATCATCTCAAAGTTCAAAGATGAGTTTATCACGATAGAAAAGCTAGAGGCCTATATCGAAAAGAAATCTGGCGAAATTTTAAATGAAGAAGAGACTGAGCGATTGCTCACCCTAAAGGACATCTTAAAGGCCTATAGGTATTATGAGGATTACAAGACAAGGAACAATCTTTTAGACTTCGGGGATATGCTGGCAAAGATTTACAACTTACTTATGACGCGCCAAACAATCCTAAAGAAATATCAGGAGAGATTCAAGTATGTATTGATTGATGAGTTCCAGGACACAAACTTCGTCCAGCTTCAGATTGTGAACTTAATCGCAGCAAAGCACAGGAACATTACAGTCGTGGGCGATGATGATCAGAGCATATACAGATTCAGGGGCGCATATCTAACAAACATCTCAGAGTTTAGGGAAACTTATAAAGACTATAAAGAAATAATCCTAGAGCAGAACTACCGCAGCACAAAAAACATACTAAGCGTTGCAAACAAGCTGATATCAAACAAGCCTGAACGATTTGTAAAGAGGCTTTTCACTGAAAACGAAGATGGGGACAAGGTAATAGTCTCAGAACTTCAAAATGATGAGGAGGAGTCCCGTTTCATTTTAAACACTACTCAAGAGCTTCTAAAGAAATACAATTACAAGGATATTGCCGTCCTTGTAAGGAGAAAGAAGGATGCTCAGCCTATAATAGACCTCTTTGACAAGCACAAGATGCCCTATGAGTTTATAGGAAACAGTGATTTCTTCAGGGAGCCTTTGGTAAAGGATGTCATTTCATTTCTAAAGATAGCTCTAAATCCAATAGACTCAAACATTGAGATAGCAAGAGTATTGCAGAGAAAACAGGCGTCGATTAGGCCAGTTGAAGTCAAAAGATTTTCTAGATTTGCCCACAAAAACAAGCTTAGCCTTTACGAGGCGTTTGGCAAGATAGAGGAAATGGATGTCGATAAGGATAAATTTGGCGACATAAAGAAAAAGTTAGAGGAGATCGTCTCTAAAAAAAATACCCTAAAGCTACCGGAGTTCGTATACAAGATACTCTTTGAGATTGACTTCTATAAGTATGAAGTTATTCTTGATAACAAAAGAAACATTTCCCTGTTAAATCAGTTTTACGCGTTTACAGTTGACTACTATAATATCTATAGAGACAGCGAGCTAGAGGATTTTATTGATTTTATCGACTATGCCTCAAACTTTGAGATAAAGACTGAAACTCTAAGTGAAAATAATGTCATACAGGTCATGACAATACACACCGCAAAGGGAAAGGAGTTCCCAGTTGTCTTTGTTCCGGCCCTTGTGAGCGGAAGGCTTCCAACAAGGTATAGGAGTGACAAATTTGAGATACCAAAAGAGCTATTGAACGGGGCGGAGAGTGAATTTAGTGAAAGAGAGCTCCACATCCAGGAAGAGAGAAGGCTTTTTTATGTCTCGATGACAAGAGCAGAAAAGAAGCTCATCATCACATACGCAAAAAGGTATGGGGACAACAAAAGGGATTCCAAGGAAAGTGAGTTCCTAAATGAGATCAATTACAAGAACAATCCAGACATTGATTTTATCTCACCAAAACAAGACCCCATCACAATAAAGGAAGAAACTATAAGGGGGCTAATACGGCAAAACTACATTCAAGAGATAGTGTCAGACCTACATAGGATGGATTATGCTAAGATTCCACCAAAGCTGATGGTCTTAGAGAAGATAAGGGGCGGGGAACCGCTTTCTATTGTAAAGGACGTAAAGGAACCTGATTATGCAGACATTCTAAAGCAGATCGAAGATGGAGAAATAAGTAAGGAGAAAATAATAGAAGAAGAGCTCACATTTTCTGCATCCCAGTTTAACACGTATAACAGATGCCCAAGAGTCTACAAATATGGTTATGTATACAGAATTCCAAGGCTTCCAAAGCCTTACTTTGATCTTGGGGGAACGGTCCATGATGTGATTGAGGCCCTGTCAAAAAAGATAATGGAAGGGGAAAAGATAGATATTAATCTAGCTTTAGAGTACCTTGATGCCTACTGGGAAGGAGACGGCTATGAAAACGAGACAGCAGAAAGGCAGGCAAGAGAGGATGCAGTTGAAATACTAGAGACTTTCTTAGAAGAGCAGGAGAAAATGACAACAGAGATCGTTGATGTGGAAAGGAATTTCACGATGAATTTAGGCAATTACTCGATAACTGGATTTATAGACAGGATAGATAGGAACGGGGATGACTACATAATCTGGGACTACAAGACGTCAAAAAGCACCATATCAGAAAATGAGCTTAAGAAGGATTTACAACTTTTGATATATGACATGGCTATAAGTGAGCTATTTGGCAAAAGACCAAAGCAGGTCGGACTTTGGTACCTACGCCACAATAAAAAGGTCGTGATAGAGCCAAGGGAAGAGGATATAGAAAACATAAAGAAGGAGATTTTTGGCATAATAGATGGAATTATGAGTGAAGAGTTTTCGCCAACTCCTGGGAAGGAGTGCTATAACTGTGACTATGGCTTACTGTGTGATGAAAAGGAAAAGTCAGGCTAGAATGGATTGGAGCAATGTTTCCAAAGCCTAAAACTAGTATTTTATATTTCCCATCTACAGCAATAAATGGATTAATCTTGATATTTAATCACGATAGACCTTAAAATCTTAGATCCTAAGAGCCTCTAATAATTTATAGGTAAGAGATGCCTTGATAGATATGTTTGTAGGTTTTTTTCTTATGAAGTAAAGCAATTTCAAGTTTACTTATAAGAGGCATTCAGATTAAAGAATCCTTTAAGGTTCCAAACTTCTATTGAAATAAAAGGCCAAATCCAAGGATGAGCCCTTAATATGCATCAATTTTATATATTTTTTATTGGTAATTAGAATATATGAAGCTAATAGTTATATTGGAGCCTCAAGAGGAGGGAGGATTCACTGTTTATGTTCCTTCCCTTCCTGGCTGTATTTCCCAAGGGGAGACAAAAGCTGAAGCGCTAAAGAATATCAAAGAGGCCATCGAATTATACCTTGAGTCTGATGTAAATGAGCTTGCGGAGTATTCTGGGGAGAGGCTAGAAGTGGCCATATGAGCTCTACTGTTCTTTCAGGCCTAGAAGTTATCAAAATCCTAAAAAGGGAGGATTTATTGCAGTATGATAAAAGGCTCACATGCTATGCTAGAAAAAGTTGGGGAGAATGGCCTTACCAAGATCACAGTGCCACTTCATAAAGAACTTAAGAAAGGCACATTAATGAAAATAATAAAAGATTCTGGTTTAGCACCAGAAGAGTTTGAACAATATAAATAATTTCTTAT
>JAAZKM010000161.1 GCA_012799835.1 Candidatus Methanofastidiosia archaeon | reverse complement strand
TCAGTAGTGGAAAGAGCGTGTAAAGAAAATGGTGTTGAAGTTTCTCCAAAGGTAAAGGAGTTTTTCACTAAGTAGTGTCTGCCAGAAAACTCCTTGTTTTTTGAAAAGACCAAACAAAAAATTGACTATTTAGTTTCTTCATAAACCAAAGTTTTATTTCCTGCTCGTTTTATGGGTTTTTAACGGTTAAGCTTCAAGGATAGTAACAAATCGCTACTAAAAAGACATAATTCTCTCACTAAGTTTTCACTTGTACCTTGCTGATCACATGTATGCTAGAGAGTTATGTAATTAAGCTGCTCGCCGAATTATTTTCTCTCTTTCAATTCGTAATAACTCTGATCCAATCTTGTGAAGGTTATAGGCGCAAACGCCTAATCCCAAATAACGTTTAAAGTGTTCATATCCTTTATCAGGACATCTGCTTAAGCCGCGATGTTCTAATTCATTAATATTTGATTCTACGGCACTATGTTTATTACAAAGTTTTTTGAACTCTGCTTGATTTTCCTCTTCCTTTTCAGCTTTAGTTAATCTGCCCATTTTCCGGATAGCCACATTATCCACATACAGCGATAGTATTTCTTTATTTACCTTGCTGAAAAAACCTTTATCAAAACTCCAACTCGCAACCTTGTACCTTCTTAACACTCTATCACCTAAAGAAACAACCGTGCTTTTATCAACTTCATTTTCCATGATCTTATAATCAATAGCCAAATTAAACTGGTCAGTTGTTATTTGGAAGTTTTTACCTAATTCAACGTTCGGATGTTGCTTGCCTTTATTAATCCACTCTGTATATGGTTCAAAAATAGAAAAAACCTTTTCATGATGTGGAATTTTCTCCTCTTTTATCAAACGGCGTTCCACTAAATCAATGTGTTTTATTAACATGGAACGATAATACTCTAATTCTATCTGCAAATCAATATCTTTTATGTCGGAAAGAGGTAAATTATGCTTCTCATTTTCGAGTTTGCTAAGAAATGCATTAGCTGTATTGATATAATTGGTTGCAGCTTTTAAAAGACGCTCTTTCTTATTTCCTCCTCCCTTTCTTCCTATCTGAGCCAATGCTCTCATCTCTCTTTTTAGCTTTCTATGCCAATAGCTTATCTTGCGCCAACCAGTTAGTTTCTGATGTTTTTTAGTGAATTTACCAACAATGTCGATACATTTACGAGCACTATCCCACAACAAGTTATAATCAGTAGGGAAATGCACGTTGCTTTCCACTACGAAGCTATCGGTTTTTAAGCGCAATGGTTCCTCCTCTTTTTTTTTAAACACATCATGCCCCATTTCAACCACTATTTGGTTTAGATCTCGAACAGTTTCATCGTCCAACAACGAAACATTATCCAATATGTTTTGGTACTCGAACTCAATGGGTTCTATGGAATAATAATTGTCGAACTCGATACCCATTATTTGACGCAAAAGTTTATCGTTATTAGCCATATGATGTAAGTCGTCATAATTCAAATTCATGCATAAACGTGTTTGAGCCAACACAAAAATTATCCATAAATCCATTCCAGGACGACCAGTTCTCTTTTTGTCTTTTAATATTTTATCTTCTAATACTCTGAATATTTTCTCATTATACTCTGACGTAACAAATAAATGTTGTAATGCTAAAATCAACTTTGTAAAAGCCGAACGATTTTTTAGATTTACTTGTACCTCTGAAATACTTATCTGCCCAAACCTTAATTGTTGCTCGAATCTTTTTCTCATATTTGAAAATGTGTTGAATGTTGTGCGAAAATATTACTGCTAGAATGTTAATAAAACTCGTTAATCAGCTCAAAGTTAATTGATTATCAATTAATAGCCAAATCTATTAAGATAATTTTATCAGCTTTTTTCAACAAGGTTTAACTGCATATTTGATTAGATATCTGAGCGTTACGGGTTT
>JAAZKM010000160.1 GCA_012799835.1 Candidatus Methanofastidiosia archaeon | reverse complement strand
ATTCTTTTAATGTCTGGAATAGTCAAGAACTTCGACAAATCGCCTTGTTAAAAAGCACCGGCATGACACCAAGACAAGTACGTCACCTAGTAATTGAGAAAGCTTTACGTCTAAGTCTAAAACCTATAATATATGGATTAGTATTAGCCTATGCTTGCACTAATCTATTATTTTATCTTATGTGGCTCAATGGTGAAAAAACTCTTATGTCTGAGCAAACCTACCAGTTTAAGCTAGTTACACCTAATCCCTTGGTGTTTATTATTTTATTTGTCTTAGCATTATTATGTGTATTCTTGGCCGCTCTTAAGCCTGCAAGACAAAGCAGCAAGCTTTCAATTGTTGAATCCATGAAGGGTATCCAAACTCACCGGGGCAAGATGCCTTTACCTTTTCTTAACAGAGATAGTAGGGACATTTCCCGCAGTCTAGCCAGGGATAATACTATAAGCTATAGGCATACTTTCCGGGGACTTGCTTTAGCTATGGCTTTATCAGGTCTAATCTTTAGTACGGTGCTTATTGTCCAAAGCCAAAGAGATTTGGAAGATAAATTTAATACACCTGAATCGCCTTATACACTAACTAGTTTCGTTTTTACCATACAGGAAATTCCAAGAACTCTATTGAATGAGCTTAAAGCAATTCCTAACATTAAGTCTATCCACACTTTTTCTACTTATGACTTCAAATACTTGCAGTCAGAAAACAAGGAATTTCTTTCTGAACAATTTAAAACATCTCTTCAGGATAATAAAGGAAAAACTAATTATAATCCTAAGGTAAGGGTCTTTGGTCTTGAAGATAAAGATTTTCAAGGAATTTTAGAGGAAAATGGATTTAATGGTATAGGAAAAGATAGTTTCCTCTTATTAGATAAAACAGCACAAGATCCACATAAGGCATATAAGCAACGCACATATATACCCTTGTCCAAGGAAAACTCCACACAATTAACTGTTTTAGATAATAGGGATGGGGAAATCTATGATTTACCAATTATAGGCAAGATTAATGCATTTCCTTATGAGATTAATCCTCTATTGCCAGATCAAATTGCCATTTTTACATCCTTAACACAATTAGAGGATTTTTGCTTTAATAATGACAAGGTAAATGAAAACTATCCCATGACCTACAATATTAAAGTAGATGCTGACATAGAAAACTTGCCTCAAGTAACAGAAGAAGTAACTAGGGCCATATATAAATATGTCCCTAAAACAGATACTTGGACTAGAAATTTACTAACTGATTTGGCAAGTAATAAGGAACAGTATAGAAATGAATTACTTTTAACTCTAGGTAGCCAACTTCTTTTTATAATTATTGGATTCTCTAATGCCTTTAATAGTTTTCATATTAATCTACAAACTCGCACTAGGGACTTCGCCTTACTGAGGAGTGTGGGAATGACAGAAGAACAAATAAAAAAAATGCTACACTATGAAATTTGGTTTTTGATACGAAAGGTAGTAATTTATTATGTACTTTTATTAACTATAGGGATCTTTGCTGTAACAGCAAAAAAGAAGTTTATGTTTTCTCCCTGGCAACTAGCCCTTAACCTAAATTTTCCGCTACTAATATTCTTCTTTTTAATTAGTATTCTTGGAATCTGGTTAGCCATGAAAAGTGGGAAAGGTAAGGTTTTAAAACAAACTATTATTACGGCTTTACGACAAGAATAATAGGGCTTAGGGACTTGTTTATCTAAATAAGCTCCTTTTCTATGTTTATATGGGGATAAAGACGCAATTCAAATTCACTACCCTGATTAGTGGACTTAACTAAAAGCTCCCCACCTTGCTGTTTTACAATGGACTGTGCCATGGCTAATCCAATCCCATACCCCGGTGATCGTGGGTTACTTTTATAAAAGCGTTCAAAAACCCTCTTCTGCTCTTCCATCGTAAGTCCTGGACCAGAATCCTTAACAATGACACTTTGGAAGATAGCATTTTCATTAATGGTAATACATACTTTACTCCCTTCTGGTGAAACTTCTAAAGCATTTTTAACTATATTAATCAAAGCCTGTAAAATCCAGGTTCTATCTGCTATAAGGATGAAATCATCACCTAATATATCAATACTAATGTTTTTCTGACTAATTAAATAGTCTAGGCTTAACTCCACATCAACCAATAATCCTTTAGCTGAAAATGAAGTCTTTTCAAAAACAATTGCCTTAACATCTAAAGATGAAAGCTTTAGAATTAAATCACTTAATTCGTAAATGCGTTCAACTTCTTGACGTATCCGCTTTTGATATTCCAAAGAGTTATTTGAATCAGCTTCTAGCAAGTCTAAGAATAAAAGTATACCAGTTAGAGGAGTCTTGATTTGATGAGTAATATCCTCCATGTTAGACCTAAGTTTCTCCTTAGCTCTAATTGCTTCATTCCTTGCCCGTCTCTGACTAGAAATGTTTTTATATATTTCATCTCTCAAAACACTAAAAGCATCCTCTTTTATTGCAATATTTGTCTCTTGTTTTTCAGTAGAATGTAATAGTTCCAATAATTGATCAATAGATTTAAGAAGTTTAGCTTTTTTATGCTTATTTACTAGATAATAAGATATTCCTAAAAGTATAGATAAACCAGAAAGCCAAAAAATTGTAAGCCAGTCAAATCGAGGATTAAAATATATAATTCCACAAGTTCCTAAAAAATAAGCAGAAGTCCAAAATATAGCTTTTCTTATATCATCCATTATTCTTCTCCTTCTGTTAGACGATATCCAATACCCCTAACAGTTCGAATATAATTTTGATATGGAACAATTTTCTCCCTAAGACGCTTTATAGTCACTGTTAGAGTATTGTCATAAACACTATCTTGCTCCCAACCCCAAAGTATATCTAAAATTCGTTCTCGTGATAAAGTCAATCCCTCATTTTCCATTAAAATTTCTAAAAGTTCATACTCCTTAACACCTAATTCCAAGGGTTGTTCTCCTATAAAGACCATTTTAGCCTTTTTGTCTAATCTTATATTCCCACATTTAAATTCACAACTATTTTTATCAAAATTCATCCGCCTTAAAATAGTATCCATTCTAGCCTTCAATACTGGTAAAGAAAAAGGTTTAGTTAAATAGTCATCTGCTCCCATTTTCAATCCACGAACAATATCCTGTTCTTGATCTCTAACTGTTAAAAGCAGGATGGGTGTATGTAT
>JAAZKM010000159.1 GCA_012799835.1 Candidatus Methanofastidiosia archaeon | reverse complement strand
TCTGCCAAGTGAGTTTGAAAGAGATCTTGACAGTTATATAGTAATGTATAACAACGAACCATACTTCTTAACAGATTATAATCTAAAGCTTGACTCTGTTACGTACATGCCTTATGTAAATCTTGATTACAAGAGAAATGTTGCAAGGGTCCTCACAAATATGCGTAACGGTGAGGTAACTGTCTATTATGTTGGGCCTGATGACGTATTTAAGAGCATTTATCTTAAGATTTACCCTTGGATTAAAGATGGCGCTGAAATACCCTCTGAAGTCAGGTCACAATTAAGATCCCCGGATGAATATTTCCACTATGTTTCAAATGCCTACACAACTTACCACATAACTGATCCAAAGGAATACATAGAAGCTACTAACTTCTATGAGTTTGATTTGGGGGATAATGTCGGCAGGTACACTGATTTTATATACAACATCATTGCAAAAAATCCAAAAACTAATCAATATGAATATGCTGCATTTCTACAGATGATATTGAGAAGGGCGGAATCAAGGGAGCTAACAGCTTTAATGTATGGCTATCTTGACGATGAGGATTCTGAGGCAAAATTCTATGCTATAGACATCTCCGCAGAAAAAATTACAGGCAAGAGGATAACTCAGGAATTTTTAAACAGCCAGTATCAAGAGGAGTTTAGATTATTGGCTGAAACTAAAAGACAGGGGAACATGATACTCTATCCTTTCACCTACAAAGGAGACACAGTTCCGTTGTACTTGCTTTCAGTATATGTCCAAAGAGTGGAATCTGTTAATCTTTGGGACATAGTTGCAATAGAGCCAAGGTCAATGACGTTTGGGAGAGGCCAGACTGTTGATGATGCTTTGAATGATCTATTTTCAAAAATAACAGAAAGCCCGACCACACAAACTACTCCAAAAGATGAAATCCCAATTGTTAAGCCGCCATATGCAGCAGGAGAGAAGGAAGACCTCCTTGCATCTTTAATAAAATACTATATCCAAAGAGAATCGCTAGACCCTAACTCCAGAGAATATGATAGGCTTACAAAGGAAATAATTTCAATTCTAAATAAACTAGAGAGTTTGGAGGGGTAAAAGGATGATCCTAACAGGAAGAAAAATTTCCAAAGGTATGGCGGAAGGTGAGGTATTAAAAAGTTCCTCTCCAATTTCTTTTCTTGGGGGAATTGATCCAAAGACAGGGATCATATTGGATAAAGATTCAAGCGCTTGCGGGAAGAGCATTAAGGGTAAAATTTTTGTATTTCCTATGGGAAAAGGCTCAACCGTCGGATCTTATGTTATCTACCAATTGAAGAAAAATGGTGTTGCGCCACTTGCAATAATTAACAAAGAAGCGGAAACTATAGTATCTGTTGGCGCTATAATATCAGATATACCAATGGTAGATAAAATTGATATTGATAGCTTCAAAGAAGGGAAACGGGTAAAAGTAAACGGCGACAACGGGACTGTAGAATTAATTTAATTCTACGCTTTGAAGTAGTAATACTCCCCTGATGATTTCTGCTCTCTGTCTTTTTGGGAGTCAATCTTGTTTGATCTCGGCCTTCCTGATTCAGGCTCTCTCCTAAATGTTATGCCAATCTCTTTCAAAAACCTATTCATCCCGTCACGGAGAGATAAAGGTTGGGATGCAACCCCCAAAACACTAGGCTTTCCAGAAAACACAACGGCCCTATCTGAAGTATAGTCCAAAGAAACTAGGTCATGCTCAACAATCATTGCCATTAGCTCCTTATCACCTATAAATCGCCTCAAAACTTTTGAGAAGTTGAGCCTCTGTTCGATATCAAGGTATGCTGAAGGCTCGTCAAACAGATATAAGTCTGCATCTTGTGATAGGCACACCGCTATTGCAACTCTCTGCAGTTCCCCTCCTGAGAGCTCAGCAACTGAATTATCCATAATTGGATCTATATCCAAAGGCCTAAGTATTTCTGCTTTGTAAATGTTTGTAAAGAATTTTTCCTTGGCAACTTCAGATAACAAATTTCTTACAGTGCCCTCATAATCTCTCTTGATATATTGGGGTTTGTATGATATTTTCAACTCTGTTTCAAACTTATTCCCGTTGTCAGGTTCTAAGACTCCGGCAAGTATTTTAATAAATGTACTCTTACCTGTGGCATTTGGCCCGACAATTCCAATAACTTCACCCTTATGTAGTGCCCCGCTTTCAGTTTTTAAAGAAAAGCTGTCAAATGTTTTTTCAAATGGCGGGTATTCTAAAATGATTTTTCTTGATTTTAAGGTTTTGTCCTCCTTTTGGTAAAATTTAATGGATTCATCCCTAAATCGAATATTGTCTTCCTTTATGTAACCATCAAGGTACATATTAATTCCGACTCTGACTCCAAGAGGAGTTGAAACAATTCCATATACACCAGGCTGCCCGTAAAGTATATGGATATAATCACTCAAATAATCAAGGATTGCTAGATCATGTTCTATTACAACAACAGTTTTCTGTTCTGCAAGATTTCTTATAGCCTTTGCCACGTTTAATCTCTGTTTTATATCCAAGTAGGAAGAAGGTTCGTCTAGAAAATAGATGTCCGCATCCTTTGACATTGAAGCAATGATTGCAACTCTCTGCAGTTCCCCCCCGCTCAAAACAGAAATATCCTTATCAAGAGCATCTTTTAAATCAAGTTCATCAATTAGTTCCTCTGATACGCCCCTTTCATCAACTTTTTGCAGCAAATCCCTAGTATTGCCCTTTACTACTTGGGAAAGTTTATCGACATACTGTGGTTTTAAAGAGCTCTTAATATTGCTTGTCTCAATCTTCTCAAAATATCCCTGTAGTTCTGTACCCCTAAAATAAGAAGTCAGGTTTTTCTTTTCTTTTGAGGAAAAATCACCCATGTTCGGATATAGCTCTCCGGAAAGAATCCTAATCGCAGTTGTCTTTCCAACTCCATTTTGCCCAATCAATCCCAAAACTTTTCCTTCTTTGGGTATGGGTAATCTGTATAATCTAAAAGTGTTTGGTCCATACTGGTGGATGGGCTGAGAAAGTTCTTCAGGTAAATTAACAATCGAAATTGCTTTATATGGACATTTATGGATGCATATGCCGCATCCTGTACACAATATTTCAGATATCACAGGCTTATTAGTTTCTTCGTCAACGACTATCGTCTCTTCATTCATTCTGGGGCCTGGACAGTAATTTAGGCACAATAGATTACATTTTTTCGGTTGACATTTATCGTAATCTATTACAGCAATTCTCAAAAGATTTCACCTGAAAAAGAATAATTTTATGAATTAAAGATAATTATCCAGAACATTAGCCAGCTTCCAAGAAATGAGAAGATTCCTGATTTTAAAATACTGCTAGTGTTGCCATATTTTACCTTATCCACACCAATCATCTTAACAAGGTATTGTGAAGCATAGAATATTACAAAGGCCATTATGATAGTTGCTACCTTAGGTATAATTAATATCCCCGAAATTATGCCTGCAATTAATCCTGTTAAAGCGAAAACAAGACCCACTTTATGATCGTCATCCATAATAACTCACCATTTAATGAGATGAGAGTTATTACATTTAAAAAGTTTATTATATATAGAGGCTTATTAATTTAAAAAAAATCGTAAAATTTAAATTAGGCAATGGATGAATACTTTCGTGATTGTATGAAAAGAATAGCTATATTCGTCCTGATGCTTTTTTTGATAATAAAGCCTGTGATGGCAGAGTATATTGACATTTCACTTACATATCCAACAACGGTAGAAAAGGGAGATGAGGTGTCAATTGCCTTTGAAATTATCAATAAATCAAATGATAGGCTTTGGGATGGAACTATAGCATTTGAGGAGTCGTTTATGAGTAAATACGGCTCTTTTATCAGTATAAATCAGGACAATCAAAGGTATCCTTTCAAATTTTCAATTATTGAACCTAGTGAAAGGGTAAAAAATAAGTTTGAAATTACCTTTGAAAAAGACATCCCTCTAAAGGAGTTAAAATTCAATATTATATTGAAATGTGGAAAGGGTGCATGTAGGGGTGGATGCAGGCCATTTTATTTGGAAAAACCTATCACTATTTCTTTAATTGAGAAAAGAGCGGAAGCAACCCTAAATCTAGGGTCAGAGGAATATTCCGCTTATAGGGGTGAAACTATAGAGGTACCCTTCACAATATGGAATAATGGAAAGATTCAGATAACTAATGCAAAAGTTGAAGTTAGAGGGGACCTTATATCTAATGAAACAGTTGAAATACCCTCCATAAATTCTGACGCCAAGGTCTCAAATAAAATACATATCACAGTTGACAATAACAGTGACAAAACCATATTTAGTCCACTAATCGTATTAAAATTCCAAGACCCAGCAGGAAAAGAAATAATATCCTACAAGAATATTACCGTTAAGGTAATGGAAAAGGAAAATATTTTAGAGTCAAATAGTTCAGAAATAGATGGTGGAAATGTTATTGAGAATATCAACGAGCCACCTAAGTTGTTATACTTTTTCATAGCTTTAGCAGTTGTTGCGATTATTGCTACTCTTATTGTTATAATATATATTTTTAAACGATAATTTTTTATATGCTACTAATTTTGTTCGATAAGGGTGAATATTTGCAGTCTAGGTATATGCGCACTACAGAGTCAATATGCCCTATATGCCAAAAAAGAATCATGGCTGATATCAAAGAAGTCGAAAATGAAATAATAATGGAAAAACAATGTGATGAACACGGCTTCTTCTCAGAGATTCTTTCTATAGACGCAGAATATTATAAAAGATTAGAGCGACTTGACCATTTTGTTGAAAACACAGTCTCAAAGAGAAAAATAAAAGATATGGGGTGTCCATACGATTGTGGATTATGCCCAGATCATCTTACGCCCTCAATTTTTGTTAATATCGATATCACCAATAGATGCAATATGAATTGCCCAATATGTTTTGCAAGCGCAGGCTCAACAAAAAGACTGTACGAACCGTCTTTTGAAGATTTGGTAAAAATGCTTCAAATGATGACATCGATAAAACCAAATCCCCCTTTTGCAGTGCAATTCTCAGGCGGGGAACCCACTGTAAGAGATGACCTGCCTCAATTAATCAAAGCCGCTAAAGATATGGGGATTCCACAAATTCAAGTTGCGACAAATGGAAAAAGATTCGCTAAAGACAAAGATTACCTAAAGAGAGTTATTGATGCCGGAATAAATACCTACTATCTCCAATTTGACGGACTATGCCCCTCATCATATGAAAAGTTCAGGGGTTATGATACTTTTCCAGAAAAAAGAATAGTAATAGAAAATTTGAGAAATTTCGGAGAAACTAGTGTTGTTCTAGTTCCAACGGTGTCAAAAACTGTAAATGATGATGAGCTTGGGGATATTATATATTTTGCAAGAGATAATTTTGATGTCATTAGAGGGATAAATTTTCAACCCCTTTCATTTTCTGGACGTGCCAGTAAGGAAGAAGTCAAGAGATACAGGATTACTATAACTGACTTAGTCACACGAATTGAGGATCAAACAAACGGGGAAATAGGGAAAGAGGACTTTTACCCAATACCTTTTGTTGTTCCAGTATCCCGATTTATTGAGTCATTGAGAGGAGTTAAAATGCCTCATTTTACTACCCACCCCCAATGCGGTGTTGCCACATATGTGTTTGTTCAAGATGGAAAACTAATTCCCATCACCCGATTTGTGGATGTTGAAGGATTTTTCGAGTATTTAAATGAAAGAGAGGAAAAAATAAGATGTGGCGGAAAAATAACAAAGGGGATTGAAATATCCAGGACTCTGAAAAACTTAGGATCTTTTATAGAAAAAGAGAAAATGCCAAGAGATCTAAATCTTTTAGATATTGCCAGAGGTATTTTCTCAAGTAGTGAAAAAGAGTACCTTGCCAAACTTCACCGAAAATCAATATTTATTGGTACAATGCATTTTATGGACCCATTTAATTTTGATTTAAGTAGGGTCAAAAGATGCGCAATACACTATGCCTTGCCAGATGGATCATTTATTCCATTTTGCACATACAATTCAATTCACAGAGAGGGTATTGAAAAACAACTGACTACGTCAATTAACGAATAGAGCTTCACCGAAAGCTATTTATTAAGCCCTGAACTCTTGAAGATTGGTGAATCTATGAAAAAAGCAGGTATTGTATTGGCCCTGATATTTTTAATTACAATTGCTACATTTTCAGGGTGTATTTCTCAAAAGAAAGAAGATAATGGTGTAGACGTTAATACGACGCCACCAAAGCAGGATGAAAAAACAATATCATATCTTAAGGCCAAGATAAATATCTCCCAACCATATGATCTTTCAGATTTAAATTCATCTGGTCAAAAAGTTGTAATATTAAGAGACAGTGGCATGAGACTTGAAGCCATAGTCACTTTATATGGGTTGACGTATGCATTTGATGACACTACAATGATCCCAGTAATTGAAACACAAGAGGAAGCTGCTAAGGTATTTGATAAATTACCTAACGATGTCAAAATGTATGTTATGGCCTCAGAATTATATGATGAAGACGGAAAATTAGTCGAAGGCGTATGGGGATCTGGAACTGTTGTTTGGGATGCACACATGCGAGATAAAGTTGCTTTGAGATATGCAAAGGAAGATGCAAATTACAATCTATATGGAACTGCTTATTTAATCATGAAAGATCAAAGAACAATTGTTACAGTCGATGAAAGCCCATATTTAAAAGGAGGATACGAATACTGGTGGATACAGCCAGCCACAGACACCATCTCTTCAAAGAAAGCATTAGGCTATGGGCCATATGCAACTTTATATGCGGCGCTTATGAGATCCTTGATGGTTCCAACAAAAGTAGTATATGGACTTTACTATGACATAGAAGAAGGCGGAGTATGGAAGCCTTACGCTTGGAATGAAATTTATTTCAATGGAAAGTGGATTCCCGTTGACCCTTACAGGGAAAAGATTGGGGTGCTTTCAAGATACTACTTTGCATTGGACAAAACAGTAGATCTAGCGGATCTTGATTTATCTTGTTATAGGAGTAATCTAGAAGGAAAGGGTTGCAAACCATTTGAGATTGAAATCCTAGAGCAAGGAACGGTCTTGGAAAGTGAAATCAAAAAATAATTTTTTAATTTAAATATTTCTTTATTATATCCGCAATTTTTTCAGCAAGTTTTCCTTTTTCATCTAAAGGTAAGTGAAAAACTTTTTTTGTTTTATCAATAACAAATACCTCGTTAGTTTTAGATTCAAAACCCCTGGATTCTTTTCCAACATCATTTGCAATAATCAGATTCATATTGGAGCATTGGAGCCTATCATAAGCCTTTCTGATTAGTTGATCTTCAGATAAAGCGTATTCTGCCTTGAATCCAACTATAAAAGATTTTGATATTTTTGAGTACTCATCAATTATTTTTTTGTTGGGTATTAGATTCATGGTAAATGATTCATTTGAAGATATCTTCCCTGTTGCACAATTATCTACATGAAAATCAGAAGTTGCAGCTGCGAAAATAGCTATATCGGCTTCAGTATTTGACATTACGGCATTGAACATCTCCTCATAAGTCTCTATCTTTTGAGCTTTAACGTGAGAATTTAGATGAGTTGGCCCTAAAATTAATGTAACATCTGCACCCCTCATTTCAAATTCTTCAGCAATTTTTATACCCATTAGTCCACTGCTTTTATTTGAAATAAATCTCACATCGTCAATTTTTTCTATTGTGGTGCCTGCAGTCACTAAAACTTTTTTCCCCTCAAAATCTTTAACATGTAGTTTTTTTATAACGGTAAATACAATATCCTCAATGTCCGGAAGCTTTGCCTTGTTCTCCTCAAATTTAGGTGTCAAAAACTCAACGCCGTGATTTTTAAGTTTTTCAATATTCTCAAGGATTAATGGATTCTTATACATCGAAATATGCATTGCTGGAACGATAATTATTGGTATCTTACCAAAACCTGTGGAAACAACAGTGGTAACGGGGGTGTCATCAATACCTGAGGCTATCTTTGAAATTGTATTTGCAGTTGAAGGGGCAATCAATATTAAGTCACATTTCTTAGAATGCTCTCCAGCATAAGAAACGTGTTCTATCTTGCCTGTAATTTCTTCAACTACGGGATTTCCAGTTGCAAATTCAAAAGAGTAGGGATGGATAATTTTTTTTGCATCTGGGCTCATGACAACATAAACTTCGGCCCCATGTCTCATTAGCTCTCTTGAAAGTTTAACTGATTCAACTGCAGCTATGCTTCCAGTTACTCCTAAAACAATGCCCTTGCCGGCTAGCACATTTGACTTAGTTCCTTTAATTGATTTTCTGTGCATCACCATATGAATTACCTAAATCTTTATAAAAATTGTTATTGTCTGACTTTATCAGGGAATAAAATGGCATACAATCTTTTAGTATATGACACAAAGTATGGGTCAACTGAGTTAATATCAAGATGGATCTCTGAAGAGATGGAAGATATAGAAGTAAAAAAACCCAAAGAAATCGAATCCATTAAAGAGTATAAATTGATAGTTATAGGCTCTCCCAATTATGATGATGAACCTCTAAACAGTATAAGTCAATTTATAGAAAAATTCAAAGAGGATCTTAAAGAAAAGAAAATAGCGATATTTGTAGTCTGTAATGATCTAGAGGAGATGGAATACAAAGGCAGAAGGGTTGGGGGCAAATATAATCTTGAGATCCTTAAAAATAGATTACCGGTAGAAAATATTGTGTTGGAAGAGGTATTTGGTGGTGTGCTGAATGCTAAAATTCTTGATGACGAGGATCAAGAAAAGGTGGCAAAATCATTTAGTGAAATTGGTAAAGTTATAAAAAAAGAGGATTTGATTTTCATGCCAGTAATGAATAAACTTGACTTAGGAAAATGTAAAGAGTTTGCTGAAAAACTTAGTAATCTATAAAGGCTTTATATGTATAGTTCAGAATATTATGTTCCTTCACATATAACTGGATTTTTTGTTCCGTTCTTTAGTGATGACTGTCTAAAAACTGGTTCGACTGGTGCCGGGGTTACTCTTTCATTTGGACTGAAAACTAAAGTTAGCGCGTATAGTGGAAGTGGAAAAGTTAAAATCAAGCTTAATGGAAAAAAGATGACACCATTAACGAATCCTATTTCATTTAACTGTTTAAATATAATTAAAGAAAGGTATCCTAAATCTATAGCTAACAAGGATATTTTAATAGAACAGAAAAGTGATGTTCCAGTTGGCTCAGGGTATGGTACTTCAGCTTCTGCCGTTTTGGGCATATGTTTTTCGTTAAAAGATTTGGCAAACATATCTGTTAAAGATTGCATAAGGATGGCCCATGAAACGGAAGTGAAAAATCTAAGCGGTCTCGGGGATGTTGTAGCAGAAGTAAAGGGGGGAGTTGAAATAAGAAAAACTCCGGGGATTGAAGGGGTTATTGAAAATATTCCTGCTGAAGGCCTCAAGGTATTAAGTGTGAGCCGTGGGATCAAGAAAACAGGTAGTGTTTTAGGGAATCAAGATAAAGTCAAGATAATAGAGAATTGCGGGACCAAATTATTAAAGAAGTTAGTTAATGAGCCTACTGTTGAAAGAATGATGGAATGCTCAAAAAAATTTACTTACAAAACAGGAATTCTATCTAGCGAGATTTTAGAGTTAATTGAAATTATCAGTGAAATAAATAGTTTCAATGCCTCCGGTATTATGATTGGTGAAGGGGCTTTTACATTTATTAGGGAAGAAGATGAAAAAAAAATAGTGGAGCGTCTGATAGACATTAAAGGGGACATAATTATTTCTCCTATAGGTAAAGGATTATTGCAAGGGATACCATGATTGTGCCAAAAAGTCACCCCCGCTATGAGTCTCTCTTATTGAGGGAAAAAATTACAGATTGCCTTAAAGAAGGCGTTATTTCTGAAGCTGGGATAGCAGCCCATGGAAGAGGCGAGGCTTTTGATTATTTTTTAGGGGAAAAAACTACAGACGAGGCAAATAAGGCTATTAAAGCTGCAGCGGAAATGTTGTGCAAAGCAAAAAATCCTGTCATATCTGTAAATGGAAATATAGCATGTCTTGTTCCAAAAGAGATTGTAGAGCTTTCAGAGATTGTTCCTTTAAAGATAGAAATTAATCTTTTTTATAGAACTCGTGAGCGTGAAGTCAAGATAAAAAAAAGATTGGAAAAATATAGGGCCAAAGAAATTTTGGGCGTGGGTGATGATGCAAATGAAATCATACCTGGCCTTGATTCACTTAGGGGAAAAGTATCTAGAGAAGGTATTTTCAGTTCTGATGTTGTTATTGTTCCTTTGGAAGACGGGGATAGGGCTTTAGCACTTAAGAAAATGGAAAAGAGAATTATTGCCATAGATCTAAATCCTCTTTCAAGAACCTCATTGTGCGCAGATATAACTATAGTAGATAATGTAGTTAGAGTAATGCCAAAGCTAATTGAAGAGATAAAGAAATTTAAAGAGAAAAAAATAGAAGAGAACTTGGAATTTGATAATAGAAAGAATCTTAAAGAATCAATCAAAATCATGAAAAAAAATCTTAGTAACTGGGAAAAAAAGTTTAATCAAAGGTGATATTATTAGTAAGATAATTCTTCAACTTGCACTTGACATACTAAACCTTGATAGAGCCATTTCTATGGCAAAAGAAGCCGTTCCTGGAGGGATTGATTGGATTGAAGCCGGAACACCCCTTATTAAAAGTGAGGGAATGGATGCGATACGAGAGTTAAAGCGTATTTTTCCTAATAAAAAGATAATAGCTGATATGAAGACCATGGATACAGGAGATTTTGAAACAGAAATGGCCTCAAAAGCAGGGGCAGATATAGTTTCCATATTAGGCGCTTCCGATGACAGTACAATAAAAGAAGCAATTAAGGCTGCAAAGAAATACAATTCT
>JAAZKM010000158.1 GCA_012799835.1 Candidatus Methanofastidiosia archaeon | reverse complement strand
TAGCTTTGCCTTTGTATCCTGTATCAATCAGGATATTTGAACGGCTAGATTTCAAAAGATAACAATTTGTTACTCCAACTTTAATAATATTAAAATTATTTTTCACATTTTTTAATATATTGGAAAGTCTTATAAGTTTTATAGTCTATTCGGATTATAGGTGGTTATGTGGAAGAAGAAATATACAACGATGAAACAATTGAAGACAGTCAAAAATTTCCTTTGCCCATGGGTACAATTGTAAGGCTTATGAGGGGACATCTCGATAGCGATAAGATGATCTCAAGGAAAGTTAAAGAAGAGATGAATCTTTTTTTAGGCAAGATAATTGAGGACTTATCTACTAAATTAAATGATAGTCCTTATGTCACTGTAGATGAAGTAATGTTTAGGGAAGCTGTAAGGCCCTATGAAAACATGAAATCAGTTGAGTTGGAAAAAAAGAGGATAATAAAAACTCTAGAAAAAATAAAGGCTGATTGTGACGTCTTGATAGAAGAAGTAAACAGATCTTTTAAATTATAGAAAATTTAATAAAAATAAATATTAAATTTTTCTTAATATTCGTACTATTGTTGCTTTTTAAGGCCATTTACTATTCTAATAGTATCCTTTTTTTACATTTTGGATGCTAAATCATAACGAAGTAGTTTTAAGAATAAAATAAAACACAATTTATCAACTTATATCTTAATTTCCATAAAATCTTCTGCAACTATTGCATTTTCACAATATTTTTTTGATTCTTCAGCTACTTCACTTGTTTCATATCGCTGACTTATATGAGTCAAGATAAGTTTTTTTGCTGATAGTAGTTTTGCAACTTCACATGCTTCTTTAACTGTTGAATGATATGTTTCTTTTTTATCCTCTTGGGAAATAAAAGTTGATTCGTGAATTAAAATATCGCAATTGTAAGCCTCTTCTGGGAACGAATCTAGTTTTTCCGTATCACCTGTATAAACTATTTTTTTCCCTTTCTTAATTTTTCCTGTAACTTCCTCGATGGATATTCTCCGGCCATTGATCTCAATTTCTCTATTTTTTTCTAAAATGGCAAACATCTCACCTTTTATACCAAGTTCATCACAAAGTTTCTTGTTAAATTTTCCTCTTGAATCATTAACTCCAAACACATATCCAATTGCAGGAACGCCATGGGATACAGGGAACGGCCTTATCCAGTAACTATCAAATTCTATCTTCTCATCAAATACCTCTGTAATGAGTATATCAAAATCTGCAGAAAAATAAGGTATTGAAAATAATTGATTCATATATTCGATGGTGTCTTTCGGAATAAATATATGAAGCAGTTGTGTTCTACCGTTCAACTTCATAGATTGAATTAATCCTACGAGGCCAATTATATGATCTGCATGAAGATGAGTAATAAAAATTTTAGATATTTTCATGGGAGATACTTTCTTTATCATTTGTCTTTGCGTCCCTTCGCCACAGTCAAAAAGTATGAATTCGCCATTATTGTATTGTAACGCTATAGAAGAGGGATTTCTCTCTGAAGTCGGCTTAGATGCTGATGTTCCAAGGAATATAATCTTCATCATATTTAAGAAAACTAAAGAAGTTTAAATTATTTGTTATAAAATTTCTATTTCAACTTCGCCTTTTTCAGCAGATTCAGTAACAACAATGAAGTACCAATGCCCAGGATGTGGAACCTTGTAACTTGTATTCACCAAAGGTCCTGTGTTAGAAGGCAGCTGTATCCCAGTTATTCCTTCAGAAGAAAAAGGAAGAAACCAATTGGCCCTTAAAAATGCATCGTAAGAGTCTTTATCAATGAAGTAAATGGAAACATCACCAGAAATAACTTGATACTTAAACTCTAAATTTTGATCTTTAAAGACTTCCATTTTAATGGAATCAAATTTTTTATATTGTGAAACAGTCATAGTTTTTTTAATATTTGGGGAATCATAGATACTTGAAGGTAAAATTATCTGTTTTGAAGTGAGATTCCTACTCAAGGTATAGTCATTTAGTTCTAGCCCTAGCATATTGTTACAATCTTTGATTCTTTCATTTGAAGCATATGCTAAATAATTGTTTCCCACTTTTACTGCTTCATTATAGGAATATATGAAGAAGTCTTTAGCCTTTAGAAACTCTTCTCCCCTCATAAAAGTTGCACCAGTGTTGTAAAAACTCTGTGCAACTTGGTTTTTCTGAGAATTTGTAAGGGATGAAACTGCAAGTACATTTGAAAAAATTAAAAAAGCAGCTAAAAAGAGAGTTAAATATATTTTTTTCATAGAAATATTATTCCTTAATATTATTTAAATTTATCTTTATTTTTCTTTGAGTAGAATACACCCCGTCCAGATAATTTTATCAGAATAGAACTTATTATCAAGACCAAAATTTTCAAGTAACTTTTGTACATTAATTCCAAGTGATTCTAAAGAAGGTCTTGCCTTGTGTGGATGTTTGCAGGGCCTATTTGTTATTGCCTTGCATTCAATACAAAAAGAACAACTGCCTCCGACTAATCCCAAGGCATCGATACCTTTTTGATTGAAAAATTTTTCTATTTCCAGTATCTTCTTGTGAAAATTGATTTTTGATCTTTTGATTTGTTTTTTGTCTAGTTTTACATCAATTTCTT
>JAAZKM010000157.1 GCA_012799835.1 Candidatus Methanofastidiosia archaeon | reverse complement strand
GATAGAGAGTTTAATTTACTACTATTCCTATATTTTTTTATTTTGGAAAGTTCTCTTATTTAACATTACAATCTGGCCTTAAAAATTTTTTTTATAAATAATGCTGTCAACCATTTTTAAAAATGTCCCAAAATAATTAAATTATAAGCACTAGCTTTAGAAGCTGGTGCTTTCATTTTTCAGAGTAAAATTGATTCAGTGTTAGACAATTAAAATCTTGACTGCAGGAACCCGTATATACGCTAAAACAGGCCTAACAACAGTCTCTGACACCTGGGGAAAGAGCCCAGGTGACAAAGCCTGTTGGCACACATGTGCAAGCCTAGCATATACACCCCTACAATAAAGACATGAAATGTCGTACTAAATTCATATCTTGAAAAACTTTCGGGATTTAAAGTATACTTAATAGACCTTTGATTATTAAAATCAAGTGTCAAAGTTGGATCTTAAGATATTCGTTTAAATTATGCAGTTAAGTCTTTTCTATGTGCTTGTTTATTCATATATCTTTCGAAAGAAGCTTGCTTCCAAGGATGACTCATAGGAGGAATATATCTCTTACGAGGCTTGTCCTTAGCCGTCTTAAAATCGAAGTTCTTAGATTTGTGTTCATGTTTTGGTATTTCATCCAATGCATAAACTTTCTCTCCTACACAGAAATACAATTCCTTGTTAAATGCCTTAATAACCATGCCAGAAGTGCCTTTGTAATAATATACAGGATGACCATTTAGATCAATTGGTTTAAAGTACTTGTTTTCAAACTTGATACAATGCCCATTGTCTACTTTACGAGAACTTAAAACAGCTAGAGTAAGATTAATTTTTTCATCGTCAGGTTGCTTTTCAAATACAGATTTGATATTATCAATACACAAAGCGAACTTAGCATTATATTCTTTTATGTAGGAATTCAAGAATGTATTTGCTTCTTCAATTGTAGTTATGCCTTCTAGTCTTAATTCTATGGGTAATCGAGATTGAAGGGTCTCAAACATCCTCTCTACACGGCCCTTAGCCTGAGGTATGCTACTAGTTTTAATCTCAATTCCCAATTGTTTACAAGCATAACCGAATTGAGTAAAAGTGTCCTCTTCTACCGAAGGGGATTTTTTTTGAATATATTCAAATACAGTGCGCCTATCGGTAAAGAACATGAATGGGATTCCATAATTATTAAGTATTTGGCTAAGTAAATTGTAATAGCCATTCAAAGTTTCTTGAAGATCAAAATATGCAGCTACAATAGCACCAGTAGCATCGTCTACAGCAATGTGTAGTTGAGCCTTTTCGCCACCAAACCAATTATGGACAGGATGCATCCATCTGAATCATTTCACCAGTGTAAGCGCAACGAGGACGCCTTGGATGAGCATCTTGGATATCTACAATCCGCTCTGAAATTTTAGCAATTTCTTTTTTAGAAGTAGCAGATTCTTTCTGTTCTTGAAGTTTCTTTTTAATTCTTTTTTTAGTAGCACGTCTAGCTTTAGGAGAGAGCATATACTCCTGCATAAGTATAGAGTTTATAGTACTTGGAGATATTTTAATTCCTTCAAACTTAAGAAGCAGTTCTGAATAGTGTGTAAAGTTAGCGCCCCAATATTTGGTTCGATAAAGATCTAAAACCAGCTGCTTTGTTTCTTGGGTAAGTGAATGAGATGGCTTTCGTCCTTTGTTACCATGAACAAAGAAAGATTTACCTTCTTTAAGGTATCCTTGAATCATTCGGTTTACATGCCTGATACTACAATTAAGATTAATAGCTGACCTATTCTTATTGCCATCTGTATCCACTAACTTTTTAATTACTAAATACTTTTCTTCTTCATTCATATTTAAATCTACCTTTCTAATTGTCATCACCTCATATTGTGTCTAGAGATGTATTATACCAATATTTTCGCCAGTTGGGACATAATCATAAATGGTATACTAGGACATTATCATAAATGAATCAGAAGTATTTTTACAGCTTGTTTTTTTATGCTTGACGGCTTATTTAGATAATGTTATACTAAGGTAGATTGATAAAGCGTAAGTGAGGTAAGATTATGAAAACAAATCAAGTAGCAAATACTAAATTACATAATCATCATAGAAAGAAGAGTTTGTGAAGATGAACTGATTTATTAATCAGTCCATAGATCATGCTCTTGTTGAGTTATTTTAAAACTGGGGCTTAGATCTATGATGGAAGTATATTTTAACCATATAGGCTAGCCTATATGGTTTTTAGGTT
>JAAZKM010000156.1 GCA_012799835.1 Candidatus Methanofastidiosia archaeon | reverse complement strand
CAATTACCGAGAGATAAGCTCATTGTTATTACGGGCGTTTCAGGATCGGGGAAATCTTCCCTTGCATTTGACACTATATATGCGGAGGGTCAAAGAAGGTATGTTGAATCTCTTTCTGCATATGCTAGGCAATTCTTAGGTTTAATGGAAAAGCCAGATGTCGAATACATTGAAGGATTATCTCCTGCCATTTCAATTGAACAAAAAACTACTTCAAAAAATCCAAGATCAACAGTTGGTACCGTTACAGAAATTTATGATTATTTAAGGCTTCTTTACGCAAGAGTGGGAATTCCTTATTGTTCAAATTGTGGTAAAGAGATAAAAAAACAGACCGTAACTGAGATCACAGATCAAATACTATCTTTTCCCGAAGGAACTAAAATTACTATTTTAGCACCAATTGTAAGGGGCAGGAAAGGAGAATATTCAACACTCCTCAAAGAGATGAATCAAGAGGGGTTTGCAAGGGCGGAAATTGATGGAGAGATAAAAGAGTTGGATATTGAAATAAGGCTTGAACGATATAAAAAACATAACATCAATATTATAATTGATAGGCTTGTTTTAAAAGAAGGTATATCCTCTAGGCTTTACGAAGATATCGAACTTGCACTGAAAAAAGGAGAAGGAGTTATTTTTGTAGATATAGACGATAATAGGAAAACATTTTCTGAGAATTTTGCATGTGCTGATTGTGGAGTTAGTCTTGAGGAGATTAATCCAAGGATGTTTTCATTCAATACTCCTTATGGCGCATGCTCTGCTTGCCATGGACTTGGATTTAAACAAGAATTTGATCCCGACTTGATTATTCCTAATAAAGATATTTCACTTATGGAAGGCGCAGTAGAAGTCTGGAACTCTATAGATGGTTTTAGAGGGCAGACTCTCCAAGCTCTTTCTAAAAAGTTTAAGTTTAGGCTAGATACGCCTGTTAAAGATTTATCAGAAGAGCATATGAATATATTACTTTACGGTACAAATGAAAAAGTGAGATATAACTATAGGTCTAGAAACACACCTACGTATTGGACATATGAAGGTAATTTTGAAGGAATTATTCCCTGGCTTGAGAGAGTATACAAGGAAACGGAGTCTGAATATAGGAAGGAACAATTTGAAAAATACATACGACTTAATCCTTGCGAACTATGTAATGGGAAGAGACTCAAACCAGAAGCACTATCTGTAAAGATACAAGATAGATCAATTATAGATATAACTGAACTTCAGATAAGTAATTGTTACAAATTTTTCGTAAATTTGGATCAATACCTAAATGAAAAAGAAAAAATAATATCTAAACAGATCCTAAAGGAGATTAAATCGAGATTAGGATTTCTGTTAAGTGTTGGCTTAGACTACCTTACTCTTGACAGAAGAGCGGGAACTTTGTCTGGAGGGGAATCACAAAGAATAAGACTTGCAACTCAAGTTGGATCTCAGCTTGTAGGTGTCCTTTATATTTTAGATGAGCCAAGCATAGGCCTTCACCAAAGGGATAATGCAAAACTAATAGTAATGTTGAAGAGATTGAGAGATATTGGAAATACTGTAATTGTAATTGAACATGATGAAGAGATGATGCTTTCCTCAGATTATCTTGTTGATATAGGCCCGGGTGCAGGAGTACATGGAGGAAAAGTAGTGGCAATAGGCTCTCCTGAAGAGGTGATGAAAAATCCTAATTCACTTACAGGCAAATACCTTTCACGAAATCTCAAAATCGAATCACCTAAGATTAGAAAAACAAGTAATGAGTTTCTTATCATCAAAGGAGCTAGACAGTACAATCTAAAAAATATTGATGTTAAGATACCTCTCGGTCTTTTCGTTTGCGTCACAGGTGTTTCTGGTAGCGGTAAAAGTACACTAATTAATGATATTCTATACAAAGATTTGGCAAAAAAATTCTATAGAGCAGTAGATAAACCTGGAGATCATGATGAAATATTGGGTATAGAAAATATTGATAAAGTAATTATAATTGATCAAAGTCCAATTGGTAGAAGTCCAAGATCTAATCCTGCTACATACACGGGCCTTTTTACTCCAATAAGGGAATTATTCTCAGAATTACCAGAATCAAAGAGAAGAGGATTTAAGAAGGGTAGATTTTCATTTAATGTAAAAGGCGGCAGATGTGAAAATTGTAATGGAGATGGACTAATTAAAATTGAGATGCACTTTCTGCCTGACGTTTATGTTAAATGTGAAGAATGTAAAGGGGAGAGGTATAATCGAGAAACTTTGACAGTCAAATATAAAGGAAAATCAATATCTGATATTTTGGATATGACAGTTGAAGAAGCACTTCATTTTTTTGAGAACATACCGATCCTAAGAAATAAACTTCAAACACTCTATGATGTAGGTCTTTCTTATATAAAAGTAGGGCAGCCTGCTACAACACTTTCTGGTGGTGAAGCCCAGAGAGTTAAACTATCAAAAGAGCTTTCTAGAAGAGCAACGGGAAAAACTCTTTATATTTTAGATGAGCCAACAACAGGATTGCATTTTGACGATGTTAAAAAGTTACTAGATGTTCTTTTAAGGCTTAGAGAAAACGGAAATACAGTAATTGTTATTGAGCATAATATGGACGTTATCAAAACTGCTGACCATATCATTGATTTAGGGCCAGAAGGGGGATATAGGGGAGGAGAGATAATTGCTGAGGGATCGCCCGAAGATATAATAAAATCTCCAAAGAGCCACACCGGAAGATTTTTAGAAGAAGTCTTGAAAAGGGATAAAATTAGAATATAGAGCTATTCTCAATATTTTATCATTTATTATCAGTTACTAATTATTTATAACTATTGTTTATCAATAATTTTAAAAATATATTAAATATCGAAAGATTTATATGCTAATATTATAATTACTAATATGCACTAGAGGTGATAGATATGAAAAAAATAGCTTCTATGTTATTGGTGGGGCTTATGTTGGTCTCTATCCCTCCTCTACTAGGAAAAACGTGTACAACGGATGAAAAAAATAATGTAGGGAGATGCATAAGCGACACAACTTCACCAATATCAAAAATTGTTGCTAAAAATTTTCTTAACAACTTAAGGAATGGTTCAATGGATTTACATGGCAACAAGCTAGTTCATTCAATACTAACTCCAAGTGGGGATGTAAGTTTGAACTCTTCACTACTAAAAAATCACTTTGGAAGTTACGACTTTGTTAATGAAAGGAATACATTAGGATGGTATTCTTACGATATTCAGCTACCGACAAAAACACAGAAACTTTACGAATCAACAATACCAAGAATTTATGCAACAAAAATTTCAAATGAAGAATAAATCTATTCTTCATTATTTTTTAATTTCATTATTACCACCCATTGTAATGGACCCTATTTTGCTCAAATCTACTTATTTGTGATTTGCTTTCATCGGGATGCCCAATTGAAATAAGTGAGATTGGGAGTATGTTTTTTGGCAAATTTAGTAACTCTTTGATGCCCTTTATCCGCTCTTCATCTGGATATATTCCCAACCAACAAGCTCCAAGCCCTAGTGAATGTGCAGCTAAAAGAATATTTTCTGTTGATGCAGAACAATCAATTGCAATAAAAACATCTCTTGTAACGGTTAAATCTCCTGTAACTAAAATTGCCATTGGGGCTTCATATAACATCTTTGAATTTGGGTGAAATAAAGGAATCTTATCTAATATCTTTCTATTGTTAATTATTACAAAATGCCAAGGTCTTTCATTTTTTCTTGAAGGTGCATTCATAGCAGCTTCCAATATATTTTTTATATGGATTTCGGATACTTTATCTTCTTTATATTTTCTAATGCTTCGTCTAGATAAGATAATGTCTAAAAAATTCATATTATTCCCAATATATGCTAAATGTTTTGAATATAAAACTTATTCTATATCGCTGAATTAGTTCTAATGATTACTATTTCTATATTTTCTTAAAATCTTTTATTTATATAGAAAACCTTTTTAGAATAAAAATATTAATATTCTATAAACTAATAGAGTGATTTTATGACTAAAGAACTTTCTGCAAATATGATTAGGAGAACATTTGAAAAGAAAAAATTAAAATGTGAGACAAGTCAAGATGTATCTCCTTTGGAAGATATAATAGGCCAAGAAAGAGCACTAAAAGCCCTTAAATTTGGCCTAGAAATACAAGAGAAAGGATTTAATATTTTTGTCGTAGGATTTCCTGGTACCGGAAAGATGACCGCAGTAAAGAGTTATTTGGATAAACTAGCTGAAGATCAAAATGTGCCCTCTGATTGGTGCTATGTTAATAATTTTCAAGAACCATATGAGCCCAAAGCCATCCAATTGGGCCCAGGTCAAGGACGAATGTTTGCTAAGGACATGTCAAATTTTTTAAGTGAAGCTAAAGTTAGTCTTCCAAAGGCATTTGAAAGCGAAGAATTTGCTTTAAAACGAGAATCTACTATTCAAAAGATAGAATCTGAAAGAAATAGAATTTTTTCTGAACTTAACAAAAAGGCTGAAAAGGAAGGAATGATAGTTCAAAGCACTCCCGTAGGATTTATTTTTGTTCCTGTTATTGGAGGTAGACCTATGGCTGAAGAGGAATTTTTAGCTTTAAGTCCAGAAATGAAAGAAGATATACAAAAAAGAAGGGACAAATTATACTCTGAATTAAGACTGGTCTTTAGACAACTAAAAGAACTTGATACAAGAACATTTGAAGAGCTAAAAGAATTAGATAAAGAAGTAGGCCTCTTTACATTAGGCCATTTGCTAGACGATTTAAATAAAAAATATGGAAATTATCCTGAAATTACTAATTATTTAAAAGAGGTTCAAAATGATATATTGGAAAATATTTCTCTGTTTTACAAACCAAATGTTCCCCAACCTCCTGTTCAGGCCCCATGGGCTGAAGAACTCTCATTTAGAAAATATCACGTAAATATTTTCAATGATAATGACGGTCTTAGGGGAAAACCTGTTATTGTGGAACTAAATCCTACCTATCAAAATCTTTTTGGAAGAATTGAAAAGGAGGCCCAATTTGGAATGTTAACCACTGATTTTACTATGATTAGAGGAGGTTCCATACACAAGGCAAATGGTGGATATCTTGTAATACCAGCTGAAGAGTTAATAAAAAATCTTTTTTCCTATGATGGGCTTAAAAGAGCGTTAAGTAGCGAAGAAGCAGTTGTAGAAGAAGCAGGAGAAAGACTTGGATTTATAACTACAAAAGGACTAAGGCCTGCTCCAATACCCTTAAATGTGAAAGTTATTATAATTGGGAATCCAATGATTTACCAAACTCTATTTTCTGTTGATCCAGAGTTTAAAGAACTGTTCAAAGTCAAAGCAGAATTTGACATCAATATGAATTTCAATGATGATAATGTAAAAAATTATGTTTCTTTCATATGTTCACTTAGTAATAAAGAAAATTTGTTACATCTTGATTCCTCCGCAATATCTAAAGTAATAGAATTTGGATCAAGACTGGCTGATGATCAGGAAAAATTGTCAACTAGATTTGCGGATATAGCAGATATTATACGTGAAGCAAATTTTTATGCAAAGCAAGATAACAATGATTTAATAAAAGATACCCATATAATAAAAGCTATTGAAGAGAAAAACTATCGTTCAAATCTTATACAAGAAAGAGTTAATGAAATGATTACACGTGGTTTTTATCTTATTGACACAACTGGGGAGGCAGTAGGACAAATTAACGGGCTCGCTGTTTTAAGTCTTGGAGATTTTGCTTTTGGAAGGCCTTCTAGAGTCACTGCTACCGTAAACATTGGCCGAGGGGGAATAATTGATATAGAAAGAGAATCCAAAATGGGAGGGAATATTCACTCAAAGGGCGTAATGATATTAGGGGGTTACTTAGCGGAAAATTTTGCACAAGATAAGCCACTTAATTTAACTGCTAGACTGGTATTTGAACAAAATTATGAAGGTGTTGATGGAGATAGTGCATCTAGTACTGAATTATATGCCATTTTATCTGCACTTTCTGGAGTTCCAATAAAACAATGTTATGCTGTTACTGGATCTGTAAATCAGAAAGGAGATGTGCAAGCAATTGGAGGAGTAAACTATAAGATTGAAGGATTCTACGAGGTATGTAAATCAAAAGGACTTACCGGAAAACAAGGAGTTTTAATTCCCAAAAGTAATGTTCAAAATTTAATGCTTAAGGAGGAAGTTGTTGAAGCGGTACAAAATGGTAAATTCCATATATATTCGATTGAGAATGTAAAAGAAGGAATCGAAATACTAACCGGAATTAAAGCGGGAGAGCGGGGATCTGATGGAAAATACCCAGAAGATACAATATATGGAATGGTTGACAATCGTCTTAGACTGATGTCTGAAAAAATAGAAAAATCTTCGGATGATAAAGAAAAATAGTAGATACTAAATATAAGATAGGAGGGTAAAAATGGTACAAGTAAAAGAAATTGGAGAAATCTATAAATGTGAAATATGTGGAAACATAGTAGAAGTGTTAGAAGTAGGTGGTGGGGAATTAATCTGCTGTGGAGAACCAATGGTTTTACAGGAGTAGATTAAAATGACTAAAATTGGAGAAAAAATTCAAGATGCAGATTGGAAAAAGGAAAAGCATGTTCCAGTAATAGAATGTGCAGATACTGTGAAAGCAAATGAAATGTTTGAAGTGAAAATATCCATAGGCAAGGATATATCCCACCCAAATACAACTGAACACCATATCAGATGGATAATGTTGTACTACCAGCCTGAAGGTGAGAAAGATTTATACCAAGTCGGAAACTATGAATTTACTGCACATGGGGAGAGTACTCAAGGACCAAACACAGGACCCGTATATACAAATCATGAAGTTAAGACTACAGTAAAAGTAACAAAATCTGAACTTTATTTGCAGTATCATTATGCAATATTCATGGTTTATGGGAATATTCAAAAGAAGTTAAAGTAAAATAATTTTTTTTATTTTTAATTATATGGATTAAAACTAAGAAAAAATTTTCGATGTCTATTTTAATTTGTTTATTGGAATATGATAGTAACAAGTTTTTTAAAAGACATTATCTTTGATAATTCATGAAAAGAGAATTATTAATGGGTAATGAAGCCATTGCACTAGGAGCTTTTGAAGCCGGAGTTGAGATTTTTACAGCTTATCCTGGAACTCCATCAACAGAAATACCTGAAACAGCTGCACGATTTGCAAAACAATATGGGGCATATGTTGAATTTTCTATTAATGAAAAAGTTGCTCTCGAAGTTGGCATTGGAGCATCTTGGGCAGGGAAAAGATCACTTGTTTCAATGAAGCATGTAGGGTTAAATGTTGCATCTGATTCTTTAATGACTTTAGCTTATACTGGCATTGATGGAGGATTTGTTCTTGTTTCTGCAGATGAACCGGAATGTCACTCGTCACAAAATGAACAAGACAACAGATTATTCGCGAGATTTGCCAATATCCCATGCCTAGATCCATCATCCCCTCAGGAAGCAAGAGATATGACTATATTTGCATATGATCTTTCTGAGAAATTTTCTATTCCTGTAATTTTAAGACCAACTACCAGAGTCTGTCATGGTAGGGGAGATGTAGAATTAGGTGAAATAAATATTCAAAAAAGAGAAGGAAAATTCTCAAAAGATGTTACTAAGTATGTCACTGTACCTTCACATGCCAGAATCTTACATAAAAAACTTTTAGAAAAAATGGATAAAATCACTGACTATATTGAACAATCCACTCTTAATTATACTTTATCTGGAGAAGGGAGAATAGGTGTAATTGTAATTGGTGCATCCTTTAATTACCTAATGGAGTCCATTCAATCGTTAAACATAAAGCCTCCAGTTCTTAAAATTGGTATTTCTTATCCCTTGCCTAAAAACACTATTCTTTCATTCATAAAAGATCTGGAAAAAGTTATAGTGATCGAAGAACTTGAACCAGTAATAGAAAATGACGTAAAAACTATAATTGCTCAAAATCAATTGAATCTTAAAGTTTATGGAAAAAATTTATTCCCTAGAACAGGAGAATTTTCTACTGATTTAGTAATTGATATTCTTTCAAAGTTTTTTAGAATTAATATAACTAAGGAGCAATCTAATCCTTTTTCTATACCAGTTAGAATGCCCCTTTTATGTGCTGGATGCCCCCACAGATCAACTTTTTACGCCATAAAGAAAGTTACAAGAGGCAAAGCTATATTCCCCTCCGATATTGGATGTTATACCTTAGGATTTTCTAGGCCACTTCAAACTGTAGATACCTGTATTTCAATGGGAGCTAGTTTTGGAGTCGCGTGTGGATTTGCAAAATCTGTAAAAGAACCTATAATTGCAACTTTAGGAGATTCTACTTTCTTTCATGCAGGTATACCACCACTAATCAACGCCAAATATAATAATTCTAAGATTGTAGCGGTAATCCTTGATAATTTAACTACTGCAATGACAGGCCATCAACCACATCCGGGTACTCAATTGACGGCTATGGGAGATCCTGCAAGTCCTGTTTCAATTGAAAAGTTAATAGCAGGAATGGACATACCTGTTGAAGTCGTGAATGCAACTGATGTAAATAGTATTGAAGAAGCTTTAAAGAGAGGGATTGAAAGTGAACAAGTATACGTCATAGTTTCCAGGGGACCATGTGTACTTTTGAAGGGATTAGAAAAGAAGCCGGCATACAAGGTAGAAGCTTCAATTTGCAGAGCTTGTAAGGCATGTATTAAGCTTTCTGGATGTCCTGCATTAGAATTTAAAGAAGGTCATTCAAATATTGACCCTATGGTGTGTACCGGATGTGGACTTTGTGCACATATCTGTCCTGTAAATGCAATTGTTAGATAGATTCATTATTTTGAAAAATATAAAATTTTATCTTGTTACATTTAGTTATATAGTAACATAGGCGATACTAAATTTAACCAATAGCTTAATATAACACCTAAGTTTAGTCTTTATAGATTTTTAGAGTGAAGGTATAACTATGAGCCAATCAGATGAGAAACTTTCTTTTGGAAATCCAATGATTATTGTTAGCATCTATTTGGTAATAGGCATACTATGGATATTCTTTTCAGATGTGATTTTAGCAATCAACGTAAAAAATATGTCGTCTTTAATTTTTTTTCAAAGCTTTAAGGGTATTTTATACATCCTCTCAACTTCAATAGTTATTTACTATTTAATAAATCGTGGATTTAATAAAGTTTTAGCTTCCGAACAAATATTGACGGAATCCGAAAGAAAACATAAAATCATACTGAATACCGTTGGGGACATTATACTTTATACAGATAAATATGGGAAAATAATAGATATCAATAAGAGGGTAGAGACTACACTTGGGTATAAAAAAGATGAACTACTTGGTAAAAGTTTTGTGGATGTTGGAATACTAGATATTAAATATGTTCCAGTTATAGCTAAAATGTTTAGGCAAGGAATAAGCGATAGTCATGAAACAAAAATAGAGCTTGGATTGAAACATAAAAACGGCGAAGTTATTATAGTAGAAGCAGATAATAAATTTATTATCCAAAATGGCGAAGTTATCGGTGCTGTCACTGCATTTAGAGATATTACGGAAAGGAAAAAAGCCCTAATTCAAATAGAAAACAATATAGAACACTTTGCCCATCTTATTGATCATATAAGGAATCCTTTGGCAATACTCAATACATATGTTCAAGTTAAGATCAATGATCCAGAAATCAAACAAGATTTGCAAGCTCATATTGATAAGATTGATGAAATCATAAAACAATTGGATGAAGGTTGGATGGATACAGAGGAAACTAGAAAATTCTTGAAAAGTTATAAATAAGAAATCATTCAAACAATTCTAGCCATTCATTTATACCCATATTTTTCCTTACCGATGTGCTAATAACTTTTATTTTAGGATTCAAAGTAAGACAATCTTTCTTCATCTTTTCTGGACTAGCATCGACTGCTTCTGCAATATCTATTTTGTTGATAATACAAACATCTGAAAATTTAAATATTACAGGATGCTTCAATACGATGTCGTCTCCTTCACTCACACTGACAATTACAATTCTTTTATCTTCTCCAAGTGTAAAGTCGGAAGGGCATATCAAATTACCCACATTCTCCATTATAAGATAGCCTAAATCTTGAAGAATTTTTCTTTCTTCGAGTTCTTCTAATTCGTGCTGTATTAAATGTGCATCTAAATGACATTCCTTTCCAGTATTTAGGGGTATTACCAGGCATTCATGTTTCCTAAATCGATTGGAATCATATTCAGCAACTACATCTCCTGCTATAACTCCAACTTTTTTTCCTTTTTTTACCAGGAACTCGATAGCAATTTCTATTAAAGATGTTTTTCCAGAACCTATTGCACCCATTATATTATATGATCTAATCCCATACTTTTTCAAAAGAGCTTTATTTTCATTTGCAATCATTGAGTTTTCTTTTATTATATCTATATCAATATCTATGTTTGATGTTTTATGCATAATTTCATAAAATAGAATTAATTTAAATATTTAATCTATATTAAAATATTTAAATATTACCTCGTGGTTTGATTCAGTAATATTAAAATCATAAATATGGAATAATTTTTGCAATATCAAATTTTAAAAAT
>JAAZKM010000155.1 GCA_012799835.1 Candidatus Methanofastidiosia archaeon | reverse complement strand
TTTTATATCTTCTGCAATATCAACAACTTTTTTATCCATCCAATCGGCTCCTGTATAATTTTTCAATGTCCTCTTTTTTAACTTTTAAGATAGCGCCATAGTTTTGAACACAGAAACATGCAGCTGCATTGGCGTATCTCAAAGAACTTCTAATGTCAGAAGTCTTAATGTAATTAGCTATGAAGGCTGAAGAGAAGGTATCCCCCGCACCGGTGGGATCTACAACTTTTGCTGGAAATGCCTTTTCATGAATATGGTTTTTGCCAAAATAATAAACGCCGTCCTTATCCGCCTTAACAATTGTGTTCTTAACCCGCCTCTTTTTTAGGTATAGGCCCCCTTCTTCTATGTTCATATTACCTAAAAGGGCCGAAAGTTCATGTCTATTAATGAACAGGAAATCCACATTTTTTATTAATTTCATTACTTCTTCAGAGTGAAAGTAACAAAGTTGTTCACCAGGATCAAAACTTACAATGTTGCCGTTCTCTTTTGCAATATTTATTGCATGCTCTGCTATTTCTATGTTTGTAGGGGAAACATGAACAAATCTGTACTCTTTGAATATCTGGTAATTGATCATGTTTTTTTCAAACTTCTCATTAGCCCCCTTGTAAAAAAGGAACATTCTATCATTTCCTTTATTGATTATAAACATCCTGCCAGACGGGGAGTTTTGAAGAATCAAATTGGAATAATCGACATTATAGTTTTTGAATGTACCGATTATTCCATCGCTATCATTCCCGACTGCTGCCATTATCCCGGAATTTAAACCTAGAATTGATGCATTGACAGAAACATTGAACGCTGACCCGCCATACCGGATCTCTAGCCCCTCCACTTTTGACTCTCCGTTTATAACTGGAAATGTCTGAACCCCCATTATTGTATCTATGTTCACATTCCCAATACACAATATGTCTTTCAACTAATACTTCCCCCCAAATTCAATTGATGTAAGATTTATAAAGATTATTGGAGACTTCTTTATAATGATTGAGATAAAAAATCTTTGTTTCAGGTATCATTCACATACAGAAAATACCTTGCGAAACATTAATCTTCATATAAAAAAAGGAGAATTTGTCTCGATCATAGGGCCTTCTGGCTGCGGTAAATCAACGCTATGCCTCACATTAAACGGAATCATACCAAAAACTATAAGCGGAGATTTTTCCGGAGATGTAATAGTGGACGGTATTAATACAAGGGATAAGGAGGTAAGCGAATTTTCAAGGAAGGTCGGGATGATACTTCAGAATCCTGAATCCCAGCTTTTTGCAATGACCGTTGAAGAGGAGTTAGCTTTTGGCCCTGAAAATCTAGCTGTTCCAAGAAAAGAAATTGAGGAAAGAATCTCTTGGGCACTTTCAGTAGTAAATATGGAAAATAAAAGGGACGAATTTCCCGGAAATCTTTCAGGGGGGCAGAAGCAGAGGATTGCAATAGCCGCTTTTCTCACAATGAAACCTGACATTCTTGTTCTTGACGAGCCTACAAGCCAACTTGATCCTGTTGGAAAAAGAGAGGTGTTTTCAGTCTTAAAGGAGCTCCATGAAAAGGAAAAAATGACAATTGTGCTAGTCGAGCATAGAACTGAGCCCATAGCGGAGTTATCTGACAGGGTAGTAGTAATGGACAAGGGATCAATTGTCTTAGAAGGAACCCCACGATATGTGTTTGAAAAAGTTCCCGTTTTAAGGGAACTTGGGGTTATGGTACCAGATATCAGCTATCTCACATATCTTTTGAAGGAAGGAGGGTATGTGAAGGATATTGCTCTGACAGTTGAGGAGGGAAAGAGGCTTTTCATATGAACGCAATTGATGTTGAGGATATCCATTTTAGCTATCCGGAATCTGATGAGATACTAAAAGGCGTCACATTATCCGTAAAAGAAAAAGAATTTGTCTCTTTAGTTGGTCAAAATGGGAGCGGCAAGACTACCCTAGCAAAACATTTCAATGGATTATTACGGCCTACTAAAGGCAAAGTCCACATTTTTGGGGAAGATGCAAAAAATTTTTCAATTGCTGAACTTTCAAAAAAAGTTGGCCATCTTTTCCAAAATCCCGAGAATCAAATATTTGAAGAAACAGTGTTTGATGAAATAGCATTCGGGCCAAGGAATCTCAATCTGCCCCAAGAGGAAATAGAGGCCAGAATTGATAAAGTATTAAAAACTACACGTCTTTCTAGGTATCGGGATACGCACCCATTATCACTTTCTGGAGGGGAAAAGCAGAGATTGGCTCTTGCGTCTGTTGTTGTAATGGAGCCCCGAATACTAGTTTTGGACGAACCTACCACAGGTCTTGATCTTTTATCGATTAACGGAATACTTGAGGTAGTAAAGGGGCTTCACAAAAGAAACGTCACCGTGATATTGATCACCCATGATATGGAACTGGTATCAGAATTATCTGAAAGGGTAGTTGTTATGAACAACGGCCAAATAATTGGGGACGGAAAACCAAACGATATATTTGCAGATGACGAGTTATTAAAAAGTGCAAGCCTTGAGTCCCCGCAAATAATGAAGTTTTCCAAGATATTGGGGTTAAAACCTGAAGTTAAAGTGGACGCCCTCTATAAGAGAATCATTGATACTCTCTAAAGTGATAAATTTCTATTAAAAACTTATTTTCAATTTTTGATTATTAATAATTAGTATTATAGAAATTAATTAACAATAATTTAATAATTAACAACATTATCGAAATATTTATAAATCAATAATGTCAAATATTATTATAGCACTGGAGGTGAATAAATGAAAAAAATAATTGGAGTTGTAGCTGCAGGTGCGATATTAGCCACTGTATCCACAGCACTGATCCTAAAAAAGAAAAAAGAAGTAAAGCACAAATAAGATGCTAAAATATTCTCAATGCTATTTTAGTATTCTATTTTTCTTATTATTTCTTCACCCAAATGAAACTCAATTTCTTTTTTCAGGAGCTCAAAGTCAATCTTTATGATCTTTTTTCCTTTAAAAAAATATGACTGGATTTTATCCCCCGAAATGTCATCACCCCTCACTTCAAAAAGAACAGAGCCAGTGTAAAAGTGCTCACCCTTGATTATCCCGTCCTTGTCGCCATCAATTATCCCAATCAACGGGATCCCAAACCTCTTTAGTATGTATCCGGACATCCTTGTGGTATCGTCACCGATGGTCACAGCCCCTGAAATATTAGAAAGATTTTGGTATATGGAGTATGCGTCATGGTTAATTAGAACAATATTCTCCCCATGGAGTTTTCTTAATGTCTTTGGATCCCTTGTTAGAAATCCTTCTGTGCTATCTATCTTTAAAGAGTAAATATCTATATCTTTTAATTTTTCTAAACCATGTTCTTTTATTTCGACGCCCTGGATTCGATCAATTTTTCCGTCTTTGACATATACTTTGACATCTTTATCTGTGACTTTTCCTACAATGAGTCCATTGAACAATAAAAATTCCCCCGGAACACATCCCCTTACTTTTCTCACAAAATAGCCATCCTCTTTTGTGACCTCTATGCCCTTGCCTACAGAGGATTCATTAAATCCAAGTGAAGTTAAGTAATCCTTCAAATTGGAATTGCCTTTTTTAGCCTCAAACAGCGTTTGAGTCTCGATATCAATTCCCAATATGCCCCCGTCAAATACAGCCCGCTCACCTATTGAGCCGAGAAACACCTTGGCAGTATCAATTGATCTTGCCTTCAATACAAACAATACTGTGTCAAATCCTTTAAGTTCTGATATGGCGGCAGACGGTCTTTTAAAAATCATCTCAACCCCTTCTATCCCGCTATCAAACATAGAAGTTATACCCATAGTTCCGACAATGAAGGATTTCATGGTGTATCGCTTATTCAAAGATTTTAGAATTTCCTTACTCCTCTCATCGTAGAAGATATCAACTCCATGAAATAGTAAAGCTAACATAGGGCCCTCATAAAATCCTTTGTTTCCCGTACAAGTTCATTTGATCTATCCATGCTCTTTGATTCCGCAATTATCCTTACAATCGGCTCTGTATTGGAGGGCCTTATATGGATCCAAGACGAGTCAAGATCAAATTTCAATCCGTCAATATCATTACACGAGTAATCCTTGAAATGATCTTTAATGTGATTTACATTATTATCAAAAGACTTTCTAGAGATGCTTATCTTATCCTTCACCATATAATACCTTGGAAGTCCGGATACTATCGAAGAAAGCGGTAATCCGGATTTTGACAATCCAAGCAGTATCAGTGAAATTGCGGAAAGTGAATCCCTTGCATATTGTATCATGGGCAATATCACCCCCCCATTCCCCTCGCCACCAATAGAAGCACATGTTCTAATCATCTCCTCAACAACATTTATTTCTCCAACTTTTGATCGTATGACTTTTCCTCCAAGGGAGCTTACCACATCATCAAGCGCCCTTGTTGTTGAGAGATTTGTAACAACAGTTTTATTTGTGGGGTTCATGTGCTCAATAAAAAATTTTGAGGCCAGTACAAGTGTGTTTTCCTCTCCGATATACCGGCCTTTTTCATCCAATATTGCAACTCTGTCTGCATCGCCATCCAATGCAAATCCAATGTCAATGTCCTTTCTTTCCCCTATGAAATCAGAAAAATAATGAAGGTTTTCTTTCAAAGGCTCAGGATTTCTGGGGAAAAGTGAGTTTGTGTCACAATTCAATCTGACTACCTTAAATCCAATTCTTTCTATAAGTGCTGGTATTATTTCAGATCCTGCGGCATTGCATGCATCAACTGCAACAGTTAATTTATCTTTACCAAAGCGGTCAAAATTAATCTTCTGAAGGACAAAATTTGTATGGAGCTCCTTTGCATGTGCATCATTAGTCAATTTTCCAAGTTTGTCATAAGTTTGAAATTTAAAATTTTTTTTCTCTAGATTTTTTTTAATCGTATTGATCTTTTTTTCATTAAAGAAAATTCCATTGCCTTCTATGAATTTTAAGCCGTTCCAGTTTTCAGGATTATGGCTGGCAGTTATGGCAATACCGCCTGAAGCATTCTTGGTCTTAGTAATAAACTGTACAGTGGGGGTAGGTGTAATTCCAATATCCAGTATTTCAAATCCCAATGATTTTAGGGAAGACACAACTGCGTTTTTCACCATGCTGCTAGAAATCCTTGAATCATTGCCGATAACAACGGTGCCCGGGGGTATCTCATTTGCAAAAGAGGACACATAATTACAGATTAATTCAGGTGTTAATCCGTTTCCAACTACACCCCTAAGCCCTGAAACTCCAAATATTACATCCATAAGATCACTTCAAACAGAATTTAGTATTATTTACCCCAGACGTCTTTCTTTCATCTTTTGTGAGCTCAAATATATTTTTAATCAGATTGGCATACTCTTTGGTCAAAGCCACGCCTCGCCTTTCTGCAGCCCTGGAATATATGTTTATAGCGGAATCAAGAAATAATTCGGAAGAAGGGGTGTTAAGTGATTTAGCCCATATACAAAAACTCGGGATATCTTCGGTAATTATGCCGTAAATATGGGCTGCAAATCCGATCTTTTTCCCGGTATATATCAAGGTGCCGATGGAGGATTTGGTATTGTCACCTATTACGCATCCAAAAAACTGTTCCCCTGAATCAATCACCTTCCCAGCTATATCGTATTTGATTGTCCCATATGTCCCTTTTAGATCACTATTTGACGTACCAGCCCCAAGATTTACCCATTCTCCTACATATGCATGGCCGATGAATCCATAGTGCTGTTTATTGGAATACCCATGAAAAATTGAGTCCTCTATCTCTCCCCCGATTTTACATACATCCCCGATTGAACAATCCTGGATCCTTCCGCTTTTGATAAGACAATTTTTTCCAATGTATGTTGGGCCTGCAATTCTAGAAAATGCCCTTATCTCTGTGTTATCCCCAATGTATATTGGCCCTTTTCTCACATCAAAGACTATATTGCTCTCAGTTTTCACATTCTTGCCTAAATGGACCAGTTTTTCATCGCCCATGATAACTATATCCTGAATTTTGGTAGAATTACCATTGTTATGAATAAGAAATTCCCTCTTAATTTCATTGCTATTTTCCTTAATCAGATCCCACGGATATTTGATAAGCTTGACATTTGAAATCTTAAATTCCTTTAATCCGATATCCTTCAATTTTTCAATATCATTGAATCCGGAAACACCCACTAAATTCAGTGAGTTTTCCTTAAGATAAATAAACACAACTTCATTGTCAAAATAATAGATGCCTTCCTCTCTGATATCCGGCCTTTCCCGTAGGATGATCCTGCCGTTAACAAACAGTATATTACCTTTAGCAGATTTATCATAAATAAGGCCAGTGTTTGAAAATAAGGGTTTTAAATAATCCCTCATCATTAGACATATTGTTGAGTTTGGAAAGAAGTGTTCTATTTTTTCCCTAAGACTATTAAATCCGCATCTTAGCTCAAAGACTGGTCTTGAGTAAGTGAGGGGTAAAAAATTTTCATAGTAAATATCCTCAAATATACAAATCTTGTCCAAATGATCCCCTGGTATTTTTTTTATGCATATACATTTAAAAGTTGTGATGAAAATAGGGTGGATGCAGAAAATAGAAGTATTTCTTAAGGAAATTCTTAAAAAAAAGTTTGCCGTCCTGGGCGTAGGCAGTAATCTTAGAGGGGATGACGGGGTCGGCCCATATATCTCTGAAAAGCTTTCTGAATACAATAGCGATTCATTTCTTAGCATAAATGGAGATCTTGTGCCTGAAAACTTCACACACGATTTAAGTGAGTTTAATCCGAATTGTGTTTTGATAATTGATGCCGCTTTTTTAGAAAAATCTCCGGGAGAAGTGGATCTTATAAAAGCAAATGCAATAAAAAATGTTTCATTTTCTTCCCATTCAATGCCGCTTTCAATCCTTGGAAAGTACCTGGAGCAAAAAATAGGGGCAAATATTTACATAATGGGCATACAAGCGAAATCACTTGACTTTGGAAGTGATATGTCGGAAGAGGTAAAAAAAACTGCGGATAGACTAATTGAAATCTTTAAAAAAGAATTGGCCTAGTCACCGTTTAATTTTTCTAAGAGTTTTGTTATTTCTGAATCTGTCATTTCTTTGATCCTGTATTTTTTTAATAGCATATCCCTGTGATTAGTTTCTTCAGATTCTTTTTGATTTGTATCGTTAACAATAATACATTCCGGATGGGATATTTTGATGATATCGATACTATCATTTGTAAGCCTTACTATGGAAGCCCCGCATTTAATAAATTCAAATGCAGATTCAAACTTACATTCATTACCATAGAAAACTGTTCCCGAATTAATCAGTTTTCTCTCCCCCCCAATCAGCTCGCCATTTAAAAAGATTGCCTTAAGTTCTTCTTCATAGTCTCCTTTATCGGCCAGCATTCTAGTATATCCTGTAAATCCGTCAAATTCTGAAACAAGGTCATATATAAATTCCTCAAAAGAGTTTAATTTCATGTTGTATTTGACATAAGTTTTTATAATATGTCCTTTGGGGAGCTTCATATCATCACCGTGGCGTATCAGTCTTTAAATCTTTCGAATACAACGTTGCATGGCGCATTTTCATTGAAATCAAAATTGTATTTGTATTTTAATGATTCACCTTCAACATTATAATCTAAAGAGCCAAGCAGGGTGATAGCTCTAAGGCATGCAATTTCATTTTTACTATCGACAAGTTTTTTGCAATGGGATTTATACGGGCATTTGATTGCTTTAAAGGTAAAGTTGTTGTCATCACCGCCAAATTCAAAATCATCTGGATTAAAAAAATGAGCGGCTACAAGTGCATCAATGAACATCTTGACTGTATTGTATGGACTTAATCCTTTCTGAAATTCCATTCCAAGTTCCCCCCAGGATTCAATAAAAGGATGTATGGCTAGGGTCCCCCACTTTCTGTAAAAGAGCTTTGGTCTTTCAAAAAAAAGATTTGATGCTGACTCAACACCATAAAGCCAGGCATTCATTATTATTTGGGTAAATTTTAACTTGTTATCCTCTACCATTTTTTTACCTCATTTTATGATTATTTTTTGTGTTTATTTAAGTCTTACTAAATTTGATGATAAAATTTAAATTTTAGGCCTGTAATAATAACTCTTGGTGGACGTATAATGAACATTTCTAGAAATGATGATATGAAAATGCTTTCATCTTTAAACGAATGGGAGTTGATTGATCTTTTGTTATTCAACATTAGAAATCTTTGGAGAGTTGACGGCCTATATTTCTTAGGCATAGAAAAAAAATACGGGACTGATGCTGCCATAGCAATTGATGCGGAGTGTTGGGAATATATAGCAAAAATTGAAGCCAAATACCTAAAAGAGTTCTTTTCTCTTGACTCAAATCTAGAAGGGCTATCGAAGGCATTAAGATTAACAAGCTGGGCTCTTGACCACCACTCTAAAGAGATTGAGATTAAAGGGGATTCACTTGTCTTTCGAATATTAGACTGTCATACCCAGAAAGCGAGAGAAGAGAAGGGACTACCGGTATTTTCATGTAAAAATGTAAGATTGAACTATCTAAAGGTTTTTGTTGAAAACTTCTCCCCCAATATTGAGGTAAGTTGCAATAAATGCCCCCCTGACAAACGTCAAGATGATGTTTGGTGTGAGTGGTGTTTCACAATGAAATAGCAATGGAAAAAGTTAAAAATAAGGCTGGCCTAAAATCAAAAAGTGAGTCTATGACTACTTGGAAAAATACCTCAAATGATTTGATAAGATGTCCAAAGTGTGGCTTTGTTTTTTCAAAGCAGTATTCAAGAATAGTATCATGCAAAACATGTGCATTTGCAACTTCAGGATGCACTTTGGTAAAATGCCCGAGATGTCAAGAAGAATTCTAAAATTATATCAATAAAATTCCCAGTAGTTATATTGACACCAATAAATATATAAAGGAATGTATAAAAAAAAATTAGGGAGGAGAGGAATATTCCGTTATGATTACCCTCCTTTATGTCCGAAAGATTCAATAAGGATTTGCCCTATGGGCTCTCTCCTCCTAAAATGGGGTAGATACATTGCATTACTGGGATGAAAAAATAGAAACAATGAGAAGGGATGAACTGGAAGAGTTCCAGTTGAAACATCTAAAACGCATGTTAAGCCACGCTTATAACAATAGTGAATTCTATAGAAACAGTTTTAGAGAAGCCGGGGTGAACCCAGAAGATGTCAAAACTCTTTCTGACTTACATAAACTGCCTACTATTCAAAAAGATGACATTCGAAAAGACCAGGAATGCACGCCTCCGCTTGGCAAAATGACTGCAGTGCCTGAAGATGATGTAGTCTATATCTCAGTTTCAAGCGGATCAACAGGAATGCCAACGGCATCCCCGTTTACTTCACAGGATTTTGAAGATTTCATGGACTTTGAGGCCAGATTATTTTATTCCTCTGGCATGAGAAAGAATGATAGATATTGTCATGCTTTGAACATGTCACTTTTTGTCGGGGGGCCATGTGTATTGGGTGCACAAAAAATCGGGGCTTTGTGTATACATGCTGGAACAATCCCTTCAGAAAGATTACTTAGAATTATGATACAATTCCAGCCAACGATTACCTGGACAACACCTTCGTATGCGTGGTATCTTGGTGAAACTGCCGAAAAGCAGGGAATTGACGTCGCCCACGACACCTCAATAAACAAGATATTTGTTGCCGGTGAACCTGGTGGTTCAATTAAAGCAACGAAAAAGAGAATTGAGCAGTTGTGGGATGCTGATGTTTATGACTACTATGGATTATCAGACATATTCGGTGCATGTGCTGGGGAATGTGAGGAAAAGTCAGGATTGCATTTTGCCGAGGATCATATGATCGTTGAAGTGCTTGATCTAAAAACAGATGAGCCTGTTGGAGAAAATGAAGAAGGAGAAATGGTTTTAACAACAATAAAAAAGATGGCAAGACCAATGATACGCTTTAGGACAGGGGACATCGTATCTTATGAAAATGAAAAATGTTCTTGTGGCAGGACCCATAAAAGATTGAGAGGAGTATGCGGAAGGACAGATGACATGCTTATCATAAAAGGCGTAAATGTATTGCCTTCAAGCGTTGAGCCTGTTGTTAGACAGAACAAAAAGCTCTCTGGTGAGTATAGGCTCGTAGTTGACAGAGTTAATCACCTTGATGTTCTAACTGTTGAAATCGAGAGTACTTGCGATTACAAAGGCGATTTAAAAATACTGGAAAGTGAAGTTCAGCGTGACCTTAGGGCAGTCTTAGGTATAACCCCAAAAATAATCGTGTATGAAGACGGTACACTGCCAAGACAAACACACAAGGCAAAGAGGATCAAGGATAACAGAAAGAGTATTTGGAAATAAAAATATTATTTTAGAATACATTTTTTTATGTTGCTCTCATCTTTCTAAACTTTAGTGAAGTTGTTAGAGATTCCCCCGATTTTTTTAACAAGATCCTTGTCCTTATTGTATATTGAAATTTCAATTGGGGATGTCCCTGGAAGACAGTGCGTTGAACATGCAAAGCATGGATCATATGCTCTAAATGCCATCTCAACTTTGTTTAGTATGCCATCATTAACTTTTCCATTTTTGATCATGCCCATGGCAGCATTTTTAACAGACATACAAATTGCGCCGGCATTGTTTGTTGTGGCCACTATCATGTTGGCTTTTTCAATCCTGGCGTCTTCAGTTAATTTATAGTGATGGATCAATGTCCCTCTTGCAGCTTCAACTACGCCTATCCCTTCAGTTGGTTTTCCAACTTTATTCCTTAAGTCTTGCTTTAGAACATCCTTATCCCTACTAAGTTCCAAGGCCCTTTCAGAGGCGTAGAGGAGCTCTATTAATCTTGCCCAGTGGTAGGCCAGCGTTGAATTAACAGGTTTTCCTAGAGTTTCAATTAGCTCTTTATATGCCTCATTTGCAAGTGGTGTTGTAAATCCATCAATGACATTTATTCTTCCCAATGGACCAACGCGATATATCCCGCTATCAATTCCGCCTGTAAGGCCCTTCCACCCAATTTCCTTAAGATATGGGTATTTCATATAAGTCCAGGGCTCTACATGCTCCCCTATATAATCTATATATTTGTCCCCATCAAAACACGCAAACTCCTCGTCAAGAGGGCTCTTCACCCGTATCTTTCCATCATAGAAGTTAAGATTGTTATTCCCATCTACAAGCCCCATGTTGTAAGTTTCAAGGGTGTATGCCTCGCTTTTGATTAGGTCAAGGTATGCTTTGTTTTTCAACACAGTGTCTTTGAAAAAGTTTAAGGAAAATTGGGCGAATTTAACACAAGACTCAGCCATCTCTTCAATCTCTTTCCTTTCCTCCTCATTTAATCCTTTGGAGACCCCCCCTGGAAGTCCACAGACAGGGTGAGTTGGCTTGCCTCCCAAAATCCTTGTTATTTTTTGTCCAAATGCCCTGTGCTTAATGACCTCCTTACCTATCTCAACGCCGACTTTCCCGATTACCCCTATGATATTCCTGTCCTTTTTTGATGCATCAGGCCCCATGACAAAGTCAGGACCTCCTAGGAAGTAAAAATGAAGTATATGATCATATGTTATATATCCGCAAAACATCAACTCCCTAAGTTTCTTTGCAGTCTCTGTTGGCTTGGTATTGAAGGCGGCATCAATTGCTTTGGTTGAGGCAAAATGATGGGATACCGGGCACACACCGCATATCCTTGAAGTTATCTGAGGCATGTCTTCTGCAAGCCTTCCTTCACTGAACCTCTCAAACCCCCTAAGCTCTGGGATCTGAAGATAGGCATTTTCAACATTTCCGCTGTCATTTAGGAAAATTTCAATTTTGCCGTGACCTTCAAGTCTTGTGATTGGATCAATTGTAATTCTTTTCATTTGCTCACCTTCCTCTTTATGAAGGATGAGGCAAGAGAGTATCTGTAAAAGGTCCCGACCGGATCCACTATCTTTGATATTAGTTCTTCAACTTTTTTTTCATCAAGGTCGACTTCATTTTCAACTGCTAGAACTGACGTAAGAGCTGAAATCATCTTCGCCCCCTGATCTGTAATTTCCGGCGTCTTGCCGAAACATCCTGTGCATGGCATGTTCCCATTGATGCACTGATGGCCGCATCCAGATCTAGTGGCAGGGCCCATACAGATAATGCCCTGGTCAAGGAAACATTTTTCAGGGTCAGCCTCTTTTTCATACATCCTGTATATTGTCTCAATGTTTTTATCCTTCTTTATTCGCGGACACTCTTCACACAGCGCCTTTATAGGTGCTAGAACTGCGCCTTTGGGCGGGAGATTGCCGGTCAAAAACATATTGAACGCCTCTTCAATGATATTTGGCGATGGTGGGCATCCCGGGATGTAGTAGTCAACACATGTGACTTGGTCAAGAGTTTTCACTGTATCGTAAAATTCGGGGATGGTGATCCTCCCTTCCTTTACCTCATATGATGGCATTGGTAAGATGCCGTCAGGATTTACGGTAGTTTCTGTTTCTTTATAGGCCCTATCAAATATCAGTTTTTTATTGAATAGATTTGCCAGCGCAGGTACGCATCCTTCATGAGCACAGGAGCCAAACGCGACAAGGAGTTTAGATTTTTTTCTAAGTAGGTGTGCAAGCTCTTCGTTTTCGCTTGTCCTTATTGCTCCATTAAAAAAACAAACATCAATTGACTTATCCTTCATCTTCCTTAGATCTTCATATTTTGTGTCCATTGCGACAGGCCACATCAGAATATTTGCCTTTTCTATAACGTCAAGTATCTTCTCATTGATATCTAAAACAGCAACTTCACAGCCGCCACATGAAGAGGCCCAATAAAATGCTATGTTGGCTTTACTCATTTAATCCCCCATTTAATTTAGAGAGCGCCTAATTCTTTTTTATGGTAATGTCAATTGTAGCCTTTATATATTTGTTCCTTGGCCGGATATAACTACTCCCAAATCCATACACCTGCCAGGAACGCTATAAGAAGTTTAACACCTGTTGCATTTAGCTATACATCTCACGTAAATTATTGGGATTATCTATTTTTTTAAGCTCCCCTTTGTCAAAAACATACATCGTGTCAATGAAAGAGGGTATTTCAATATCGTGAGTTATCATTATTAAGGTTTTATCTTCACAAAATTTTCCTATATTTTGAAGTAGCTTGTTTTTGGTCTCCATGTCCAAGTGGGATGTTGGCTCGTCAAGGATAACAATTTCTGGGTCCTCTAAAAAGACCCTGGCAAGGGCCAATCTCTGTTTTTGCCCCCCGGAAAGCTTTGACCCCCTATCCCCGATTATGTAGTCATATGAAAATCCGTTTTTATTGACAAAGTCATTGCAGCACGCCAATCTGCACGCATTGTCAAGCTTTTCCCTCTGTATGTCCTTTTGACCCCATGTGATATTCTCCTCAATTGTCCCATAGAATAAATAAGGGTCCTGACCCATCCAGCTTAAAATCTTGTGCCAGCTTCCTTTTTTGATATTTTCAATGGGTATGCCATCTATCGTAAGTTCTCCGGATTTTGGGTAAATCAATCCCAGTATCATGTCGACTATGGTGCTTTTGCCGACACCAGTTGGCCCAAAAAATACCACCTTATCCCCCTTGTTTATTGTGAGACTAATATTTTTTAGAACATCGCTATCAGAATAGCCAAAGCTAACGTCTTTGAATTCAATTTTTTTATTGAATCCCTCAATTGTTGTATCCCCGTCCTTTTCAACATTTTTTGAACCTTCATTGATCAATACATCGACAGAATTCATCGAGGGTATTTCAAATTTGATCCTGTAATACTCAGTTTGGATTACCTTTAGATCGCCGCTTAGCTTTAAGAAAACATATATCATTATACCGATGACAGATATCGGCACGTAAAAATACGTCATAGATATGTATATTATTATCAAGATCGGGATGAAGTTTACAGGTTCATGTAGGTATGCGATTTTATTCATCCTGTCATTCATTTCATACCTTATCTGGGAGAGGTGTCTTGTTCTTTCATATAAGAGATTTTTAACAAAGCTTTCCTTAGAAGTCGATTTGATGCTCTTTAGGCCATCAAGAGAGGCTAGAGTCTCCTTCATGAAGAGATTTCTTTGGCGCAATATCTTTGACCCGTTGTATCTCGCATTTTTAACTAGCCTGCCCAGTATCAGTGTGACCCCGCCTATTATTAAAAAAATCAGCACTGTAATTTCAAACGACAGTAAAACTAAAAGAATGACATAAACTACCAAAAGGAATATCATAGGGAGCAAATCTAGCGTCTTTAGGTAGACATCCCTGTCTTTTTCTATTTCATTTGTGACGATGTTTGTCATGTAGCTTTTCATCGACCCGTTAATAAACACCCAGTCAGAATACAAGATGATATCACATACTTTTTTCCTTCTGCTTACTTCATACCAAAGCTTCTCTTTATTTATCAGCGTGGCTAGGGTTATGTTTATCAGGGCCTTAAAAGTGAAAATTAGTGCGATCCCGATAAATAGGGTAAGTATGGTATACTCAACATTTATCAGGGAGTATATTTTTTTAATGTATGTTACAAGCTGGATGTTCATTTCCGTGGACTGATCTAAAATCTGTTCAAGTGCAGGTATCAGCAAACTTATGGACAGCATCTCAAAGAAACTCACAATTATTGATAGAAGTATTATTGCTATCGATTGTTTCCTTCTCTGTTTGAACAGGCTTTTTATCACAGATATTACTGAATATTTTTCAGAGATTGTGATGTTTTGATTTAATGACATTTAAACCTCTATTGATAAGAACGTGTTTACACATCAAAGTTTTCAAGTATTGATTTAAACGTTTGGGTCTGTTGTATTGCAGATAATAATAGGATTTTCTTAATAGAACAATCTTTTTAAAGAGAAAAAGTTAACCTGTGTTCAGGACTCTATTCTTTTGGGAGGGTTAAATGATAGATGAAATCCTAGTAAAGAACACTGTTATCGAACTTCTAAAAGACGCCTCAACAAAACTCCCTCAAGATGTCAAAAATGCGCTGCAAAAGGCCTATGAAATTGAAGAGGGGCCTTCCAAAAGCCAGCTTGAAGCCATACTAAAAAATATAAAAATGGCAGAGAAGTCTTCAACCCCGCTTTGCCAGGATACGGGCATCCACATTTTTTTTGTTGGTATTGGGGACGTAGGAAGTCCAAGTATAGAAAAAAAATTATATGACATTATAACTGAAAGCGTTAGAGAGGCAACGAAAATGATTCCTTTAAGACCCAATGCAGTCCACCCCTTGACAAGGAATAATCCCGGGGATAATGTTGGAGATCACATACCTTATGTTTATTTCACACCTATTGATGCCGATTACATTGAGATAACTGCAATGCCCAAAGGGGCGGGCAGTGAAAATATGTCCCAAGTTGCAATGCTAAATCCGACTGATGGGTTAGAAGGGATAAAGAAATTTGCTCTTGAAGCGGTAGTTAGTGCAGGATCAAATCCTTGTCCCCCAACGATAATAGGCATTGGTATCGGGGGAAGCACTGATGTGTCAGTGATGCTTTCAAAGATGGCTTTGCTAAGGCCAATTGACAGGAGGCATCAAGACCCGGTGGTGGCTTCCTTGGAAAAGGAGCTTCACGAGGCTTTTAATGCGCTTGGTATTGGTGTTATGGGTCTTGGCGGAAAGACCACCGTGCTAGGAGTCAACATCGAGCTTGGTTATTGCCACACCGCATCCCTTCCCGTTGCAGTAAATATCCAGTGCTGGGCTGGAAGGAGAGCGACTGCAAGGATATACAAGGATGGAAGGGTGGAGCACCTTACCTTTAAGAAGTGATTTAATGGAGAAAATATTAGATTTACCACTTGATGAAAAGACTGTCAGGCAATTAAAGATTGGGGAGACAGTTTATCTTAACGGAGTTTTCTTTACAGCCCGAGATGAAGCCCACGTTAAAGCGTTGGAGTATGCTAAGCATGGAAAGAAAATGCCCTATGACTTCAAAGGTTTGGCAATATACCACTGTGGGCCCATAATGGCAAAGGAAGGGGGCAAGTGGAAGGTAATTGCAGCAGGCCCGACAACATCAACAAGAATGAATTCCCTAGAACCCATGTTTATTGAGAAGTTTAAGGTTTCGGCGATTATTGGGAAAGGCGGGATGTCAAAGCCAACAGTTGATGCAATGCAAAAGTTTGGATGCGTCTACCTTGCATTCACAGGCGGGGCTGCAGTTCTTGCTGCTAAGGGAATAAAAGAGGTCCTTGGCGTGGAATGGCTTGAACTTGGCATGCCAGAGGCGTTGTGGGCATTGGTCGGAAAAAAATTTGGACCACTTACAGTCACAATTGATGCCCATGGAAACAGTCTTTATGAGAATGTTATGAAGGAAGTTGAAAAAAATATTCCAAGGGCTAAGAAAATACTAAAAATTTAAGGGAATTTTATGAAAAAACAGTCAAAGGAAAATTTGATAAAGGAGGCGTCAAAACCGGCAGAAGACGCCATGAAACTCCATCCATTTTACAAAGGAAAGATTAAGATTTCATCAAAGGTGTGCATAAGGGATTTTAATGATTTTGCAATATGGTATACGCCTGGTGTTGCAGAGCCCTGCAAAGCAATTAACAAAAATAAGGAGGCAGTCTTTGAACACACAAACAAGGGAAATGCTGTTGCCATTGTTTCAGACGGGACAAGGGTGTTAGGGCTAGGAGACATTGGACCTGAAGCTGCAATGCCTGTTATGGAGGGAAAGGCGCTTTTATTTAAATACCTTGGAGGCGTTGATGCCTATCCGATATGCCTTGACACAAAAGATCCAGAAAAGATAATTGAGGCATGTAAGCTTATCAAGCCAACTTTTGGGGGAATAAATCTAGAGGACATCGAAAAACCAAAGTGTTTCTTTGTTTTGGATAAATTAAGGGCTGACAAGGATATGGATATACCTGTGTGGCATGACGACCAGCAGGGGACCGCCACAGTTGAAGTTGCAGGATCAATCAACGCCCTAAAGGTCGTTGGTAAAAAATTAAATGAAGCAAGTATTGTGTTAGTAGGGACTGGTGCTGCAAACATTGCAACTTCAAGGATTTTAGTTGCGGCTGGTGCAGAGAAAAAGAACATAATTGCTGTGGACTCTAAGGGGATCCTAAATGCAAACAGAAAAGACCTTGAGATGGACAAATCACAAAATCCTTTCAAGTGGGATCTATGTATCAATGCAAATAGAGAGCAGAGAAGTGGCGGGATAAAAGAAGCCCTTAGTGGTGCTGACATCTGCATTGCGGCATCAAAGCCAGGCCCTGGGACAATAAAGAAGGAAGAAGTGTTAGGGATGGCAACAGATGCAATTATGTTCGCATCTGCAAATCCAACACCTGAAATATGGCCCTGGGAGGCAAAGGAAGCCGGGGTCAGGATTGTTGGAACAGGAAGGAGTGACTTTCCAAATCAGATCAATAATTCAATAGTTTTCCCGGGGATTTTCAGGGGCGCACTTGACGTCAGGGCAAAGACAATAACTGATGAGATGTGTGTTGCTGCGGCATTTGAGATTGCAAAGACCGCTGAAGACAAAGGACTTTCTGATGAGTACATTGTTCCAACGATGAGTGAGTGGGAGGTATTCCCAAGGGAAGCTGTTGCCGTAGGTATTAAGGCAATAAAACAGGGCATTGCTAGGGTTAAGTACAGTAAGGATGAACTCTATGAGATGGCTGAAAAAACAATCAGGAAGGCAAGGGATGAAACAGAAATGATGATGAAACGCGGAATAATAGAGATGCCGCCCAAATAAAGAATTAATTTATTTGAAATCAAGGAAAAATAAATGCTTTAATTTACTATTAAATCAATGATCTAGAAGTGTCAATTCAAATCATGTTTCATCTTAATAGCAAAATAAAATAAAATAATTAAGTTATAGAGGCATTTACATCCTGAACAAATTCACCAGTCGATCTGGCACCGCCTAATCCTAGTATTAGTGATATCTTTTCCATGGGAAGCTCTTTCCTAACAAAGGCATTGTAATGCTGCATTACAACTGTAACTCCTGTTGATTCTGTCACTAAAAACTCAGTCTTATTCTGTATCGAGTAACCTAACGGCCCTCCCCAGTAAACAGTTGAAGTGCTGCTTTCAGAGTTTGAAAATACTATATCAAGCCAGCCATCTTTGTTCAAATCACAGATTCCTACGCCTGCCGTCCCTTTAGTTGGTAGGAGAGTCCTGTTTGAAGCAGAGTATCCAGAGGGAGATCCCCAGTAAATGTAAGAATTTACTTTAGAGGCACCACTATAGCTTGTAAGCACGATGTCAAGGTATCCATCCTTATTTAAATCCTCAACAGATGCGCCATAGACATAGGAAGATGGAATTAGCGATCTTTGGCTATTAGAGTATCCTGATGCACTTCCCCAGTAGATATAAGAGTTAGCACTTGAGTCACTGTTACCGAATACGATGTCTTTAAATCCATCGTTATTTAGATCCCTAACAGATACCCCTCCAGCTCCCACTGTATTAATATCACTTCTGTTGGATATTGAAAATCCTGACGCACTCCCCCAGTAAATATATGACTTAGTTCCATTATAGTTACAGAATACTATATCTGGCCACCCATCATTGTTTAAATCACTGATTGTGACACCAAATGCCTTGCGGGTGGGAAGATCGACCCTATTAGATTTTGAGAATCCGCCTGGGCCTCCATAATAGATAAAAGAAGAAGAACCTTCAATTTCATTATAATTAGCAAATACTATATCAAGCCATCCATCTTTGTTCAGGTCACTAACAGATACCGCCCATGCATTTGCAGTCTCAAGTTCTGTTTTTGAGGAGTTAGAAAATCCATTTTTTGATCCCCAATATATGTATGACTTGTCTGAAAAGCAAGCAAAAACTATGTCCTGATATTCATCTTTGTTTAGGTCAGCAACACATACCCCACCTGCACTGGGGGATAGGATATCTGTTTTTGAATCGTTTGAATAGCCTTGTCTTGAACCCCAAAATATTCTTGAAGTAGTTCCTGTTGAAAACAGAATGTCATTGAATCCGTCCCCGTTTAAATCAAGAGGCTTGATCTGATAAGACGTCCCGTTTGGATATGTTGGGAGGAAAAATGAGTTATCATGCTCTGAATCAGGATTTGAGTTTGCATATAAAGGGCTTAAAGTAAAAATTAATGCAAACAGTAAAATTATAACACTTTTGTAATTAAACGACATGAAAAGAGGCTTTTAGATTCATTTATAAAGTTTATGTACTTTGACTCATTTTTTCAAGTTTTCATTGATTAGGGCTATTAAATGAAAAAATTATATAAAATCACTTTTTAGTGAAAAACTCTATCGCTTCCTCTAGCTCTTTATGGGTCTTTGCATATTCTTTGATATCAATTCCCTTTTGATATGCCTCACAAGCTTGGACAAGCGCCTTTGCGCCTGCTGTTGTCCCTTTTGGATGTGCGTGACATCCTGCACCCATCGTTGTGATGAAATCAATATTTCCCATCACATCGATAAACGGCTTTAGCAATGTGGGATTAAGCCCTCCTGATATGATTGGGCAGCATTTTTTAACGCCCCTCCAGCCGTCATCCTCTAAAATAACGTGGCGTGCTGTATCTGCCTGAACAATGGCTATGGCATCCTCGTCGCCCTCAAAGATTTTTGACCACTCCTGTTCAAAGAAATGCCCCTTTGACTTAAAGTGCAGAATGTTCTGCGCTGCAACTATGTCCTCTTTAGGGCTGCCCTGCATCTTGCCCACACCGGCAGTTCCTGTGTGGATCCCGGATGCACCTGAAAGTCTAGCAAATTTAGATAGAACTAAAACTGAAAACCCGAGTGGATTTTCAACCCTGGTAAATGCTCCATGGGCTGCTCTGTGAAAGTGTATGAAAACATCAGGATACTTTCTCCTTAGTGTCTGAACTGCCATCCAACCGGCTGTAATGCCGTCAATTAAAAATGCATAGCTTCCTGGCTCAAATCCAGCGTTTCTTATAAGCTCACACCTTTCAATCATCGTGTCAAAGTCTGAAGCAGAAACATTAAACGAGTGGACCTTTTTACAGCCTGTTTCCCTGACAGCTTTGTCCATGGCAGCCTTGACATTCTTCACCATCTTATCAAATGGTGAGAAGTCCTGATTTGCCTGGGGCTCATCGTTTTTTACAAAGTCCCCGCCGCCTACCCAAAAGTCATATGCGGCCTCAGCATATTCTGCTGAGGTAAGCCCCATCTTTGGCTTGATTATGGTTCCAAGAATCGGCCTATCATAGACATCAAGGTATTTCCTCATGTCATCCAACGTATAGCTTGGGCCATCATACTGCTCAAGCATCGAAGGCGGAAACCATACGTCAAGCAGCTTCAAAGCGCTAACTTCCTTCATTCCAAGGACATTGCCTACAAGGTATGTCAGCACATTCTGCACATTACCCCCCCTATCAAAGAGCCTCCAGGGATAGGCTATCCAGACAAGATTTCTTTCCTGATCAATTTTGTAGACTATTGCATTCATCTCTTTTGAGAAGGGCGTTTCAGTCTTTACATTAAAATTTGTACCTGTGGAGGATTCTGCGGCAACTTCTGCTGCTGCCTGTAAAATGTTTAGCTTCCCCCCAGATACTAAGTGAAAAACGGCAAGAAGGTATTCCCCATTTTTAGGATTTGGAAGATCAAAATTCACATACCCATTTTGATGGATGTTTAATGTTTTAATTAATTGTTCTATGTTTATTTTTTCCATGATAACTAACTGCTTTCAATTATTTATAAAATTACCCCATTTGTAATAGAGATGACACTTAAATAATTACTTGTTAAACATTAAGATTAACTTATTCCTATACTCTGTTATATCTTTTTCTTTAAGGGAATCAATAAAACCAATAATTTCTGAATTAAAAGATTCAGCAATTTTTATCATTCTTTCTAATTCTAATTCAGTAATGTGAAAATCTATGTAATACTGATTGTCTATCCGCTCTCTTTTTGCTTTTTCTAGTTCTCTTGTGTCTATACCAAAGATACCTTTTAGAAGAAGTATACTTGCTGTATGATTCTCACATTTTAATCCAATTCTGTAAAACAGAGCTAACACAGAATAGTACATTGAGTAGTATGTTAAGGCAATTGAATCGTTTAAATTCCCCGCATCAGCTAAAAGTTTTGAAGATGTTAAAGATTCGTAAGACCTTTTAAGATAAGCATTTTTAATGTTCTCACTTGGCTCAATTATCTGAATTTTTTTCTCATCTATTAGTTTAGCTAAAAAATCTGTTTTTTTCATAAAGCTGTTCAATTCCTTTTAGGATTATATGGTTAGCTTCTATCTCCTTTATTAATAAGTTTCCTCTGTCGTATCTACCTATTTTAACGCTTAATCTCGAATCTATTAGCTCGATTTCTTTTTTTAAATCGAAGTTTTCTGATTCTATATACAAATCTATATCACTTGACTCATTGGGCATGCCTTTGGCATATGATCCGAATATTATTGCCATTGGAATATTTTCTTTTTCTATTATCTTTTTGATTACTCCTTTTAGTTTGGGATAATTCTCCAAAAACAAAATAAGACTATAGCTTTCAGACATTATGACAAAGCTTCTTGCCTCTAGGGTTTTCTTGATAAAATAGACATAATTTTTTCCCTCTATCCTGTAGTCAACTATGTTTTGTTTGTATAGCTTATCAAGCCTTCTTTTAACTGACGTCTGGTTTGTTTTTAGTCTTCTTGCTATTTCTCGGATATGATTCTCCCCTTTCAGAAGGATAAGAATTATTTCATAATCGTTACAATTTTGTAACATATGTAATATTAATGTTACAATAATATTTAAATCTTTTGTTGAATTGTCCAAAACAAATATTTTAGAATAGAACAAGTAGAGATTGATTCTATAGGCAGTTCAAGGCATAACCAATAATATTAAATATTAAAGTATTATATAATATACATATGTATACTTTATTAAACAACAATCTCAATATAACAGAAAATCACCTAAAAATTCTTTCTTTGTTTTCTTCTGGATACAACAAAAGCCTCTATATAAGAGAAGTAAACAGAATGCTTGAAATCAGCCCAAGAACAGCACAGTTAATACTAAATGATTTAGAAACTAAAGGTATTTTAGAATCAATAATGCGTGGAAAAATAAAAACATATACTTTAAGAAAAAATCAGATGAGTAAATACTACCTTACATTGATTGAAGTCTATAAAACTACAATCTTTATGGATAATAACTCTTTAGCCAGGGAAATTACAGAAAGAATCCTTCCACTAATCTCTGGAATTGGCCTTATTTTTGGAAGTTATGCAAAAGGAGATCAAAGGGACGGCTCTGACCTTGATATCTTTTTAGCAGGGCATGCAGACACTAGAAAGATAAGAGAGGTTTCAAAGACATATGGGCTTGATATCAACTTAGTTGTCTATCCTTTAGAAAAATACAAATCCGTTATCGATAAAGATATATTGTTGAAAGAAATATTGGAGAATCATATAGCGATTTCAAACATCGATGAATTTGTATCTTCGGTGATAGAAAATGAGTAGGATAATTTGGTGTCTAAGCCAGAAAAATGGGATTAAGCTAATTGAGCCAAATCCAAATCTATCCCAAGCTTATATATTAAAGACATGAGGCTATTTGGAATCAATTCAGATTAACATTAAAAAAGAGTGGAAAATGGCTACAGCCTACTATACCATCTATTTCTCCCTTTATGCAATACTTATGCGAATATGGATAAAATCAGAAATTCACTCATGCACTGTTGATTTTGTAAGTGAGTATTTGAATGAATTTTTTGATAAAGATGAAATTGAACTTATTGAAGATTCCTTAAAAGCAAGAATTGATGCACAGTACTATGTTGATAAGGACGTTCCAGATGAACTGTATAACAAGTTAATTGCATTTGCCCATATCTTTTAGTTAAATCCAAGTCTATACTTGTCAAACTAACTGAAAAGAAAATAACTTGCATAAGGGGAGAAATAAAAAGCCTGATGATAGAATAATTAATTTATCCCCTAAAAAGCCATGTACTGCTGCCTCTTGGTAGTGGCATTCATATAATAAAACTAGTATATATCAAATTAATTTTTTGAAATCCCCAAGAGAAATATCTATACTATTTAATATCTCTCTCAATACTTTTGGATGGATACTCTTTCCTGAATGGACGGTATAGTTATTCTTGGAAGCTTTTCCTTCATATTGCCACTTCAACTGTGGTAAAGCTTATGTTCTGGATTTTCTGGAAAGTTCTTTTTATAATTAGTTAATTTTTTATATGATATTGAAGTTATATACTGTTGATGAAAACAAAGGAAGAGGTAATCAAAGTCTTAAAGCACGAGCTACCATACTTAAAACAAAGATATGGAGTTTCTAATGTAGGGCTCTTTGGCTCTTATTCTAGAAATGAGCAGACCGAACATAGCGATATTGACTTACTTGTTGACTTTGAGAGACCTATAGACTTTTTTAAACTTTTTGAGGTGGAAGACTACCTAAAAGAAAAGTTTGGTATTAAAGTTGAGATAGTAACAAGACCGGCTTTGAAAGACAGAATAAAAAATAGAATCCTAAAGGAAGTATCCTATGTCTCTTAGAGACGAAAAACTGTATATTGACGATATTCTAGAAGCGATATACAAAATTGAAAATTACATTCAAGATATTGATTTTGAAGATTTTAGTTCTGATCAGAAATCAATCGATGCAGTTATCCGAAATTTGGAAATAATTGGAGAAGCAACTAAGAATATTTCTATAGATTTCAAGAACAGATATCCTGATGTAAATTGGAAAGATCCTACTAGAATGAGAGACAGACTTATTCATGCCTATTTTGGAGTAGATTTAGAAATCATTTGGGAAACTATAAAGCTTAGAATCCCTGAATTAAAAGAGCAGATTGAAAAGATAAGTGAGTAATTTAAAAATTCTCTTCAGTAGAAGTTATATACATTTATCAATAATCTTAGTTGATGATGCTTAGCGCTGTTATTTTTAAGGAAGAGGATATGTATGTTGCAGAGTGTCTGGAAATAGGAACGGTAAGCCAAGGTTATACTATAGATGAAGCGCTTTCTAATTTAAAGGAAGCAACTGAACTATATTTAGATGAATTTCCATTAAAAAAACACTCCAACCCTTTGCTCAATACTTTTGAGGTCACTTTAAATGCCAAAACTTAATTGTCTTTCTGGGTATTAAAGTAATTAAGGTATTAACAAAAATGGGATTTACACAAATAAGGCAAGCTGGAAGTCACGTAATTCTAGTTAAGGAAGGCCAAACTGGAAAAGTTGGGTGTGTAGTTCCATTGCATGATGAATTAAAAATTAGAACTTTGAAAGGAATATCAAAACAGGCCAATACTGAAGAGTAAGATTTTCTAAAATATTTATAAGTCAAAGATTTATCCGATTACCTTCCAGATAACCCTGTGATAATCTGTTCTGCCGTTATTTTAATTTGTTGTCTCATTGTTGAATTTTGATCAATCATGTTCTTATTTATTGCTGTGACTGTTGGTGTCGACAAAAGAGAAAATGACAAGAGCAGGATTACCAAACCCAAATACATGAAGACAACGTTAACTGATGTTCCAATGTATCTTTTTGATATGAAGTATAATCCTATAGTTGGAGCCCCTAATCCCAATGCCACTAAGGATATGGCAGGAAAAGTGTAGAGTATAAAAGAAGTGATAAGCATTAACAGGCATGCCAAAGAAAGTGGCAACACCCTTTTCTTATCCTCTTTTATTATGTGCATTAAGTTTTTAGTGTTGTGCTTGTAATAGATAAACATGAGGGCATACCCTATTGCAATGGCCATGACAAACAGTATGGGAAATCCCTCAGTGGCGCTTGTGAAAAGAAACCAACCGCTTGAAAACTTTAAGACCTGGAGTATAGAGATTGTTAGTACTGATAGGGTTGGATTATTCTTCCACCTTATCCTTGGGTGGGAGTAACAGAGATTTAATCCCATTACCGCTAGGTAGATTATAAAGAAATTTAATCCTGAAAGGGCTGCTAAAAATGTACCTAGGATTGCAAACAATTTAATTATGGCGATGGACTCTTCCCTTGACATTGTGCCGTTTGCAACTGCCTTCCACCTGATCTTCATTTCATTGTTCTTATCTTCTTTGACATCTGTTAGATCATTAAAAAGGTATATTGCGCCAAGACCAATACTAAGGCCGGATGCTGCTGTTATGCATGTTAGGATGTTATAATTTCCGCCCGCCATTGTAAAAAGAAGCACGCCGAATATAAACTGCATAACGTTTTTTGGAACGTTTAGTGCAGCTGAATTGTATATCAGCGCTTCCCTCTTCATGGTTTCTCTAAACACTGCATCTATTTATAAAGGATTTGGTTTGAATTTGAGGGCACCATAATAGTAATAAATAAGGTTTATATCAAGATTATAGATTTCATGGTGTTCAAGGCTTATGATATACGTGGAAATTATCCGCAAGAAATTAATGAGCAGTTTTCCTATAATCTCGGGAGGGTCCTTGGCGAAAGGTACAAGAATATTCTTTTTGGGATTGATTCACGTATAGGTTCAGAAAAGATTAAGGATTATTTTATTACTGGGGTATTGGATAGTAAGTCAAAAATAGAGTATGCAGGGATAATCTCCACACCGATGCTTTATTATTCAACAAAGGATAAGTTTGACGTGGGAGTTATTGCTACAGCTTCCCATAACCCTAAAGAATTTACAGGATTTAAGATATGCGGAAAAGATGGAATACCCCTGTCACCTGAAAAAGATATCAGGCAAGCTTTAAAGGGTATAAAATGCCAAACATGATTTATGATTCAAAGCATTTTAGGAAAGATTTTGGAAAGGATTACATCGATTTTTATGTTGATAAATTTAAAAATTTGACACATAAGAAAGGGATTGTAGTTGACTTTTCCAACGGAGCGACTGTTTTTGAGAAAAAGATTATTGAAAAAATATTCCCAAACGCTTATTTTATAGGGGACATTCCAAATGGAAACTTTCCAAATCATGCCCCTGATACAACGAAAAAAGAGTGTTTAGAGATGCTCATTGATAAGGTCAAAGAAACAGATTCTAATATGGGAATAATTTTTGATGGAGATGGAGATAGGATAGGGGTAATTGATGAGAAGGGAGGCATCGTTCGTGGCGATATACTCTTGTGTATTATAATTTCTGAACTTTTAAAATCAAATGAAAATCCAACAATAATTTATGATCTACGGTGCAGCCATATTGTTCCAGAATTAATAATTTCTTTAGGTGGAAAACCTTTGAAATGTAGAGTAGGGCATTATTTTATTAAAAAGAAGATGAAAGAGGAGAATTCTATTTTTGCTGGTGAACTGTCAAATCATTTCTATTTCATGGAGGCGGGAGGATTCGAAGCGCCTATTTTAGCACTTTACTATATTTTGAAATCAGTTGAAAATGATAGTTTAAGTAACGTGGCCAAAAAATATATGAAGTATTTTCACAGTGGTGAAATAAATTTTAAGGTCAAGGATCAGAAAGCTACAATTGATTGTTTGTTACTTTCGTTAAGGGATAAAGACGTGTACCTGTTCCCCCGGCTAAAATTATTCCCTTCATGCTATTCATCTCTTTTTCGTGCAAGACATATTAAACTACTTCCGAATGGAAGATTTATATATTTTATCAAATAAGACTCAATATTAAAAATTAAATAAAAGATCATATTCAAAAAATGATTAATGGACAGTTCATTGAATGAGTTAGATATTTTATCTGACTTTTTAATATTCTTATAGCGAAGTCTAGACACATAAATAAAAGGAAAGAGTAAAGTCATAAAATAACTAATCCTTATTATTTCAAATCCAGTATCTTCAATTTTTTTCGCTAGCTCTTCTTTACTATATCTACGTTTATGTTCACAATGAATATCAAAATAAGACCACAATTTTTTATTTGCTGGAACTGTAATTAATAATTGGCCACCTCTTTTCAGTGCAGAATGAATATTCTTAAGGACTTTACAATCATCATTAATATGTTCAATAACATCAAAAGCAGAGATAAGATTATACTGTTCACTAAAAGGCATAAAGTAAAGATTAACCAAATAATAGTCATCTCCAGCATTCCTTTTCATGCAAAATCTAAGGGCATCATGAAATATATCAAGACAATCTATAGAGTAACCCATGCTCTTTATAGTTTGTGAAACAAATCCCGTGCCACAACCTAAGTCTAAAATTTTTATTTTTTTATTTGGAACATATTTTAAAATAAAAAATTTGATTATTTTATTTCTAACTTTGAACCAAAAATTATTTGTTTCAGAATTATATAATTCAGAAAAAGCATCTTCAGGAAAAAATTCTTTCTTTTGCATTTGACCCTTCAATATATATTTTTTCTGAAAGATTGCCTGTAAGTAATTCTACAGAATTTCTTTATGTCGGGAGCCCATATATCCTTACTGATGAAGACCAATATTCTGCAATAGAATTAATCAAACAAAATAATATAAAATACATAATCGTAACTAAATACATAATAGTTGATGGTAA
>JAAZKM010000154.1 GCA_012799835.1 Candidatus Methanofastidiosia archaeon | reverse complement strand
GGATAATAATACCAATTTTTGGATCACTACCACTTTACCTCTCGGGCAATATTAGTTTTATTGATGCCTACTTTGAAACTATATCAGGATTTACAACTACAGGGGCTTCTGTTATTAGTAATGTTGAAATATTGCCAAAATGTATTTTATTTTGGAGATCCTTTACAATATGGTTGGGTGGTATTGGAATAGTTGTTCTTGCACTGGTAATATTGCCCGCACTTTCAGTTGGAGGCAGACAAATTTTTCTACCAGAGCAATCCGGACCAAAATTGGATAAATTGAAACCTCAGGTTAGAGAGGTTGGGAAAATTATCTATGGAGTATATATTTTTTTTACCTGTGCCCAGATTTTTCTATTAGTTTTGTCAGGTATGAATCTATTTGATGCATCATGCCACTCTTTTGGTGCTCTTGGAACAGGGGGATTTTCAACTAAGAATACTAGTATTGGATTTTATAATAGTTTAAAAATAGAAAGTGTAATAATTTTATTCATGTTTTTAGGTGCAACAAGTTTCTCTTTGCATTATACGGCATTGAGGGGAAAAATAACTTATTTAAAAGATAGTGAATTTGTGTTATACCTATCTATTTTGGCCTTTTCCATACTACTTGTAACATTAGACATTAGCTATCAATTACATGAAAATCTTTCAGTTGCATTTAGGCATGCTATTTTCAATGTAGTGAGCATATCAAGTACTACAGGATATGCAACGACAGATTTTAATTTATGGCCAGACTTTTCAAAGCTGATTCTTATCATTCTTATGTTAATTGGGGGGTGTGCAGGAGGAACTGCAGGAGCTATTAAAGTTGTAAGAATACTATTATTGGTAAAAGTGAGCTTAAGAGAACTCTATAAAATTATACATCCAAATGCAATATTTCAGATTAAATTAAATGGAAAAATTATCCCCGAAGATATCCTTCAGGGAGTAGGCGGATTTTATTTTTTGTATATGATAACTTTTGGGTTGTGCAGCCTAATTATGCTTGCATTTGGAAATGATCTTCTCACATCTATATCTTCAGTTGCTACTACTTTGGGAGGGGTAGGTCCAGGGCTAAGCTTAGTTGGGCCTATGGCCACGTATGGTTTCTTACCGTCAATACCAAAACTTGTATTGTGTTTTTGTATGCTAGCCGGCAGATTAGAATTAATTACTCTGTTTGCATTATTTATTCCAAGTTATTGGAAAGAATAAGTTTAATAAATTATTGGATTAAAAAAAACTAAGTCTTTAACTTCATTGGGGTCCATCTATGCGAAGTAAAATTGTATTAAATATTATTGGAAATCTCCTTATGATGATAGGTATTTCAATGATATTTCCCCTAATATGGGCATTTTACTATAGAGAAAAAGAGATAATTGTGTTTATTATTTCTATCATTGCTACTTTTTTATCAGGATTTGTATTAAGTGAAATAAAAAGTCAGGACGAAGGATTAAGACTTATAGAAGGTTTAGGTGTTGTATCCCTGGGGTGGGCAGCATTTTCAGCGTTTGGTGCACTTCCATTTTTTCTCTCTGGAACTTTAGGATATCTTGATGCCTATTTTGAAACTATGTCCGGATTCACTACAACAGGCGCTACAGTCATCCAAAATATTGATATTTTACCTAAATCAATAATTTTTTGGAGAGCAATGACCCAATGGATTGGGGGAATGGGAATTATAGTACTTGCAGTTGCAATCCTTCCTGCCCTTTCAATAGGAGGTATGCAATTATTTAATGCAGAATCCCCGGGCCCCAAAATAGATAAATTAAAGCCACAAGTAAGAGATACTGCAAAGATCCTTTATGGAGTATATCTTATTTTTACCGCTGTAGAGATAATTCTTTTAATAATTGGAGGAATGGGATTTTTTGACGCTTCATGCTATACTTTCTCCACACTTGCGACCGGAGGATTTTCAACTAAGAATTTAAGTGTCGCGTATTATAATAATCCATTTATTGAAGGTGTTATAATTTTATTCATGTATGTATCTGGGGCAAATTTTATGTTACACTATGCAGCATTAAAAGGGAAAATAGAATATTTTAAAAATAAAGAATTCTTATTTTATTCAGCAATTATAACAAGTTCAATTATTATTATAGCTGCTGATTTAAGATATAGTGTTTATACTAATATAATTGATGCCATAAGGTATTCTTCTTTTCAAGTTGTCAGTATAATAACAACAACAGGATTTGTTTCAAGTAATTTTGATGCCTATCCCGCTCTTTCAAGAATGATACTACTACTTCTCATGTTCATTGGTGGCTGCGCTTGTTCAACTGGAGGAGGTATTAAGAATATAAGAATATTAATACTCTTAAAATACTTTTATAGGGAAATATATCAATTTATACATCCAAATGCAATTTTAGCAATAAAAGTTGGAGAAGATACAATTTCTGACGACGTTATAAAGGGAATAATGGGATTTTTTATAGGATATATATCCATTTTTATTATAGCAACGGTGCTTGTTACCTCTTATGGAATTGATTTAATAACGTCAATTTCTAGTGTGGCTACAACGTTAGGTAATGTTGGCCCAGGTATGGGATTAGTAGGTCCAATGTACACTTTTTCATTTTTACCTAATTTTGTTAAAATAGTCTTAACATTTTGCATGTGGGCCGGAAGATTAGAAATATTTTCGGTGATGATACTTTTTATGCCTGATTTTTGGAAAGAATAAAAATTAAATTAATTCTCTTTCAACAAGATTTATGGCTTCATCTATTTTTTTCTTTAAAGCGATGGGCAGCCCCTTAATCTCTATATCTAAAAAGCCCCTAACTATTGCAGCAGTTGCTTCATCTCTTGTAAATCCCCTAGACATTAAATAAAAGATTTCTTCTTCAGCAATCTTCCCAATTGCTGCTTCATGGCTTAAATCAACATTTGGATGTTTTGCTTCTAATTCAGGAATTGCAATTATACTGCCTTGTTCAGATAACATCATCCCCATGCACTCTAAATGTCCTTTTGCATCTGGGGAATCTCCAACTATATCCCCTCTAGAATAAATAGTTCCTCCTTTGCTGATAGCCCTAGAAAGGATTTCTGCACTAGATCCTTTTCCTTTAATTATAACACGGCTTCCTGTGTCAACTATTGAATTATCCATGGCCACAATAATGCTGCTCATTATGGCAGTTGAGTTATCTCCATTTAAGTGAACTGTTGGATATGATTGGACTATTTTAACAGGATTCATGATAATATAGTTACTTATGTAGATTCCACCATCTTCAACAATTGCCGCGCTTCTTGGCCTTACCTCAATATTAGTTTCCCAATTGTGGATCATAGTGAATGACAATTTAGCATTCTTTTTTACATAAAACTCTGAAATACCTAAATGCATACCTGTTGTAAGACCAGGATGAGATGCACATCCAGATATTATATTTAATTCAGAATTTTCTTCGGCGATAATAATATTATGAACTTTCTGTTTTTTAGGTGATTTTAAGTAAAGACATGCTTCAACTGGAAAATCAACTTTTGTTCCAGGAAGTGATCTAATAAAGTATCCATTTACATCTTCAACATCTACTTCTTTAGTGTATTGGTCCTTATCTTTCGAAACTACTTTCCAATAGTAATCATGAAGCCAATCGTACTTCCCAAGGGCTTGTTTAATACCAATCATTTCTACGCCTGACGCAAAACTTGAAGAAGTCTCAACATTCTGATCTACTTGGAGAAAAATAGCTGATCGCTTTTCTTTATCCATTTCAATTCCGACTTTCTCAAGTTTATCTTTTATGTCTTTATCGAGTTTTGGAATCCTTTCAGGCATTTTTCGACACACCCCTCATAACCCTTTTTACTTATCTCATCAAGCATATCATAAGGATCTCCCACACAAGCAACCATGCCCTTATAAAGTATTAATCCATAGTCTGCATCTACATAGTCAAGAATATGTCCTTGGTGAGTAATAATAAGGCCTGATTTTTTTCTATCATCTTTATTTTTTTTTCTATCAAGCAAATCTCCAACGGCACTTCCAATTATAGCAATATTGTCCAAATCTACGCCACTGTCAGGTTCATCAAATAACACTAAATCTGGATTTAGTGTCAAAAGCTGAAGCACTTCAGAACGTTTCACTTCGCCTCCAGAAAATCCTACATTTAAGCTTCTATTAAGAAATTTTTCCATATTAAGCATCTGGGCATATTCGTATATCTTACTAGGATCGGTACCGCTTTGTTTGGCACAGTTAAACAACATATCAATTAATTTCAAACCACTAACTTTTGGCGGATATTGGAAGCTTATCCCCATCCCCATTTTCACTCTTTGATCTGTAGATAAATCGTTAATGTCTTGTCCTTTAAATATGATTCTTCCATAAGTTATTTTAAAAGAAGGATTCCCAATTAAAGTCATTAAAAGAGATGTTTTTCCATTACCATTGGGTCCAAAGAGGACGTAGGTCTGGCCTTCTTTTATATATAGGTTTACATGATTAAGTATGGGGGTACCTTCAACTTCCGCCCCGAGATTTACAACTCTCAGCATAGTAATCCCTAATGTATAAATATACAAACCCTATTTATTTCTTGCGATTATTTATTATAAGGGCAAGGATTATATCGTGAAAATTTAAATTTTACATAATGAACAAGGTGATAATGCATATTGACCTTGACTCTTTTTATGCATCAATTGAAGAAGTTAGAAATCCTTCCATAAAGGGTAAACCAATAGTGATATGCGTATATTCTGGAAGAACAGAAAATAGTGGTGCAGTCAGTACTTCAAATTACAGCGCACGAAAATTAGGAATAAAGTCAGGTATGCCTATAATCCTCGCAAAGAGGATTGCAATGAATAAAGAAGTTGTTTTTTTACCTGTTGATATTGAATATTACAAAGAAGTGTCCGATAGTATAATGAACTTAATTGAAGAAGAATCAGATATCTTAGAACAAGTCAGTATTGATGAAGCATATATAGATGTTACTGAGAAAACTAGCGGTAATTGGAATAAAGCCATTCAAGTAGCAAATACAATAAAACAAAAGATATTATCTCAAGAAGGGCTAACAGCATCAATAGGTATTGCTTCAAATAAGTTTGTTGCAAAAATGGCATCTGATTTCCAAAAACCAAATGGCCTTACACTAGTTAAAAACGAGGAGATAATACCATTCTTAGAAAATCTAAAAGTCTCTAAGTTACATGGAATTGGAGAAAAGACTGCAAGTGCTTTAAATGAAATTGGAATTGAAACGTCAAAAGATCTAAGTAGATATGATATTAAGATTCTTGAGGGAATATTTGGCAAAAATAAGGCTAAATTGTTACATGATAAGTCTTTAGGGATTGATAATTCCATAGTTGAAACTAAAAAGAAAAAGCAATTGTCTAAAATAGGCACTCTTAAAGAAGACACAAAAGATAAAAAAGTTATTTTTGAAAAAATAATGGAGTTATCTAATGAGTTAAATCAAAAGATAAAAAGAGATAACGTTTCGTTTAGAACTGTTTCTTTAATTACAATCGATATTGAATTAAAAACTCATATAAAAAGTGAAACAATATCACGAGCAAATGATATCCAACGAGCCATTCCAGTTTTTAAACAATTGCTGGATAACTATATTGAAGAAAATCCTGAAAAAAAATTAAGAAGAATTGGGATAAGAGTTTCAAATTTAGAATTCTTTAACAGTCAAAGAACCCTTGATGAATTTTAATAATAGATTTTAGCTTCATTTACTTTACCATCAGATAAGAAAATTCCTTCATTTTCTAATAATTTCTTTTTCATTTCTAATCCTCCGCCAAATCCTCCAAGTCTCCCATCTGAACGTATTACTCGATGACAAGGTATTATCAACGGAAAGGGGTTATTGGCAAGCGCGTTGCCTACAGCTCTTGCACCTTTTGGAACTCCGATAGATTTTGCTATTCTTGAGTAAGTACTTACATATCCCATTGGTATGTTGTAATCAGCAATTAATACTTTTTTTTCAAAATCGGTACAAAGGTCAAAATCCAATAAACCTAAATTAAACTTTATCTCTTCACCTGAAATAAGTTTTTTGATTTCAGATGCCAGTTCCTCTAACGAATCAGATTTTTTAGCAGAAGGATATTCATTTTTTATTTTAAGAATTAAATTGGGCCTAGTTTCAGGAAGAAGTACTCTGACGATTTTTATTTTGTTATTTAATTCAATCCAGACTAAGCTAAATGTTCCTAAATCGGAGCTCTCTAACGAATAAAAATAGCGCATTCTATCATGAAAATTATTTGATTAGTTCTTCAACTTCTTCTTTACCTTTTTGCAATTCTTCTGCTTGTTGTTTGTCTAAAAAAAGCAATAAGGTTTGAAATTCCCCAACATGAGTCTTTTCCTCTTTTGCAATATCCAATAAAATCATTTTTATTTTTTTATTCGTTGTCATGGATGCAAGCTGTTCATATAGATTTATTGCATCCAACTCAGCCATTATCCCCGCCCTTAAGATTTCCTTATCTAGGTCTTCTTTTTTTACTTTATCAAGATTTATAGGTATATTTGAAAGCATTAATATCCCCATATGGTGTTATACTTTAATCTTTAAATTTCTTTTGAATTTTATAATAATCCAACAGTTGGTTTAGAAGAAGATGGTTGGCACTCGATTCTGGATATACCGTCCCTCTTTGTTACTCTTAAGACATGATCGACATAACTTTCAATTTCTGGTTCATGAGAGACTATTATTACCTGGTCCATCCCGAGCATATCTAAAACATCCCTTACCTTATCAAGTTGTTTTCTAGAAAATCCATCTGTTGGTTCATCAAGAATAATTAAATCTTGAGTTTTAATTTCATCAATTAAATTGTTTATTACTCTATTTAAAGCTAGCCTGTAAGCAAGAGCAACAGAAGTTCTTTCCCCTCCCGATAATGAATCATAGTCCGCATCAAAGCCTTCCTGTCTCAAAATAGGAGTGAAATCTTCATCTATTGAAGCTTCAATGTCATTACCTTCTAGCAAACTTTCAAGCCATTTTGAAAAATAAGATTCAAATTGAACTCTAAGAGATTCCATAAACTCTCGTTCCATTATTTCCATTAAATTAATAAAATAATTATCAATCCAGTATGACATTTTTTCAAGTTTTTCTTTAATTTGGGCATTTTTTTTCTTTTCTTTAATTTCATTACTTATTCTTTGCAAATCATTTCCTAAAAAATATAGTTCTTTAGATTTCTCAGCTTCTTCCCTTTCTTTTTTAATCTTTTTATCAGAAATTTGTATTAATTCTTGATTAATCTTTTGTTTTTCAGAATGAATATCTGAGTATTTTTTTACACTTTCACGTAGGACATTAATTTCTTTAAACAAATTGCTCTTGTTAGTAGTAATTGCTTCTATATCCTTTCTTATGTTCAGTGCTTCTTTGTAGTTCCTTATAAGATCAAGATTAGAATCTTTTCTACTTTCTAATTCTAATGTTTCTGTATCTATTAATGCAAACTTTTTTATTTCATCTAGAATTTGTTTTTGCTCTTTTGATTTATTTTCAATTATTTTTTCTAATAGTTCCTTTTCCAAAAAAAGAGAATCTAATTCTTTTGATATGCCATTAAATGATTCAGTCTCTCTAATTTGTTGTTCTATGGCTATAATTTTATTTTTTTCAGAAGAAATAATATTTTTTATTTTGTTATCTATATCACTATCAATTTTTTTTATTTTGAGCTCTACTTTTTTGATTAATTCGTTTGTTTGATTAAAATCTATTAACAGCTTATTTTTTTCTTCATCCATTCTTTTAATTTCATTCTGACGGTGCTCATCTGAGATACTTTGCTTGCATAAAGGGCATAGTGCAATTCCTTTTAAGTTATTCAAAGAGTACATATCAGATTCGATTGTTTTGAGCCTACCTATAGTCATTGAGTTTTTTTCTTTATATTCCAAAATTTTTGTATTGTATCTTTCTCTTGATTTTATTAATAAATCAAGATCTTTGTTAAATCCTTCTTTCTTTTGATAAGTATATTCAATATTTTTTTCAGCTATTGCAATTTCCCTTTTTAATTCATCTATGGACGTATCATAACTTCCTTTGAGGGAGGAAAGTAAATCCTCTTTCAGTGCAATTTCCTTAGAATTTTTCTCAAATAATTCTCTTTTATTTGATAGTTCAACTTCAATTTTACCTAGAGTAATGTTATAGTGATTTAGTTCTTCTTTTTTTTCTTTACATTTTGTTATTTCCTCCATTATTTTTACATTATCTTCTTCAATTAAAAGAATCTCTTTTTCTATATCAATGCCTTCTCTACCTGCAATAAGTTGATTTAATTTTAAATTAAGTTTTGTGTAATTATTTTCATATGTGTTGTATTCAGATTCCTTTATTGCAATCTCATTAGAAAGATTTTGATATCGAATATATTTTTCATCAATCTCTTCAGACTTTTTAAGAAAAAAGGATTCATTTGTTTTAATCTCATTCAGAGATTTATTAATTTCGGCTATTTCTTCACCTAGTCTTTCTTTTTTTTCTTTTATTTCCTTTAATTCATTATTTCTCTCATTTAATCCTCTAGAAAGTTGCTCATAACTAAATGCTTTTCTTTTAAGGTCGAGTCTTAAGGTATTAGAATTATCTCTTATGATTTTATAACGATCAACGCCGAATATTCTTCGTAGTATTTCCATTCTATCTTCTCTTTTAGACAATAGAATTTGCTTCATTTCCTCTTGAGGAGTATACACTGTATACCTATATATTGGATTTTTTTGTTTTGTGGACAATTCTTTAGGGTAACCTAATAAAGATATTATCTCTGCTTTAAGTTCAGTCGGAGTCATTTCTTTTCTAATGCCATCAATAGAAATGTATCCCGTTACTTGAGATATCGATTCTCCTTTTTTTTGTAGACCTCTACTAACAACTATATTTTTGCCATTAAGTTCAAATTCCAAACGCACCTTTCCTTCTCGTTCCCCTCTTCTTAAAAGAGAAGATGCTGTTATATCTCCTAAACCAAAAAGTGCGAACTCTATTGCCAATAGTATTGTCGACTTCCCAAATCCAATGTCCCCAGACAGTAAAAAAGATCCATCAGGAAATTGTATTATTTGATGTTCGTAGCTTCTTATGTTGAACATCTCAAGTGTTAAAAGTTTCATTAAAATCCTCCAAAAGATTATTTTTTGAAAGATATTCAATTGAATCATTGAGGACAGAATTTGTATAATCTTCTTTTTTTTCGCCCTCTTTTTTTTCTCTAGATAATAGATTCATAAAAGATTTTACAAATGATACGGTTTCCATCCGACAATCTTTAAGCAGAATTTGATCTTTATGTCGAGTTATAACGTCTTCTTCCAGTTTTTCTTTAGTCATTGAAGAATTTTTTATTTCTTTAAATTCTTTAGTTTTTATTTCCCGAGTGTCCCTTTTAACTAACAGTGCTCCTTTATCTTCTAAAAATAAGTTAATCTTCTTAAAATTGATATCTGAAATATTGCCATCCAATTTACCTTTAAATTTTACAATAACTATACTGTCCTTTAAGCATGTTTTGTCTATTGAATTTCTAACTTTTTCCTCAACATTAATAGGATTGGTATATTCCAATTTAACTTCTAAAAGAACTACGGGAGCTATGGTAACTGGGATGTATGTTTTATTAAGAAGTCCATCACTATGTTCAACTAGATAAAATCCCCCTCCTTTAAAAGATAAAAGCTCATCGATGTTATTCGGGAACAGTGCCCCGGGAAATACTATATTTTTGTATTCTCCTAGTTCAAATTCCCCCCTCTCATGAATATGTCCGCCTGCATAATAAATAAATCCCTTAGGAAGAAAAGATATTGGCATTGACTCCATATGATAAAAATCATTCGATTTAAATTCCTCAATTGCTGAATGAAATAGAAATATTTTTTTACCTTCTTGTTTTTCCAATTCATCTCTATTGAGTGAATTATATGTTGTTTTCTCTAAACTACCTCTGAGACCTGGTATGCCATATAGTTTAGTATTAGTTTTTTCATTTAGCACTCCTTTCAATGTTAATTTTCCTTCTTTTTCTTCTCCTAACGTAACTCGTTTTAATAATCCTGCTTCTTGGAAAACTTTAAGAATCGTTCTACCTGTAGGGGAAAAATCATGAGAACCTTCAATAACATATACAAATATTCCTTTTAGTTTAAGCTCGTATAATTTTTTTGCGGCTCTTGCCATAACATCGATTGTAGGATTAGAAGAATCAAAAAGATCTCCTGAAATAAGGATAAAGTCAACATTTTCATCGATAGAAATATCAATAGCTTTCTCAAACGCTTTAATTCCCACCTCTCTTAACGTATCTTCTCTCCACCCGCCCAAATGAAGATCGGCCATATGAGAAAATTTCACTCTAAGTCGACCCCTCTTATAACAGTTTTATCTTTTATTATTTTTTTATTGTTTTTAATAATCTCGCCAAAGTCAGGTACTTTTAAAGGTATTGCTATTTTAGAAAAAGTTGATGTTAAAAGTGCCTCGCCTATATCAAGGCTTGCTATATTTCTCGATTCTTCAGATATATCTTGGGGAGAACTATCAATTAAGGCACTTCTCTCATTTGACATTTCAGTTCCCATTATAATTTTTGTATTCATATTTGCAAGTATCTCCTTAGGTATTAAGCTTGGAAGTTGAGTTATTGCTACAAGCCCTATTCTAAATTTTCTCCCCTCTCTTGCAATTGTACCAAAAATATTTATTCCCTTATCTAAAACATCTTTTCCTAAAACTCTTGGAGCTTCTTCAATGATAATGCCGATACAAGGTTTTTCATAAAGATAACCTTTAAAGCTTAGATCACGATATTTTGAGAAAATACCTTCAGCAAAAATCCCTCCGATCATAAGTTCGACTTCGCCTCCGAGTTTTGATGTATCTAAAATAACAGTTTTCCCTTTTTCCAAATATTCAACTACATTTTTTATTGTTGTACTTCCGCTAGTATTTGAAAATAAATTATTTCTAAAGGATAATTGTCCATTTTCTAAAGATATTCCAAATATATTGTTGAATTTTCTCTTAAGCACATCTAAAGTAACTATAGAAACGTTATCGTCTTTCTCAGCAAGCATTATATTCTCTATCCAATTTTCTTTATCCCTATTGTAAAATAAGTATATACACTCTATCTGCGCTTCTGTTAAAGGAACTATTCCAGTTAAGTGCCAAGGTTTAATTGTTCTTAAATCAAGTACTAAGGTATTTGCTCCAGGAGGAGGATTAATTGAGTAGTATACCACTTTATTCATTGCATTTGGATGATCTTTTAATCCTTTTTTTGTTCTACCATAATATTCGTCATGAGGGTCAATAATTAACAAACCTGCATAGTTTTCATTTAATAAATTGTAAGTTAGAACTTTAACTAAATTAGATTTTCCTTTGCCTGTAGAAGCGGAAATAAGCATATGGTGTGTTAACACATTTTCTCCGTTAAGGAAAACATCAATATTTAATATTCTTGATCCGCTTCTTATTTGGCCAAAGTAGAGTGGCGAGTCGGGCTTTTCAAGGAATTTCAAATCTCCTTCATTAATTCTTTCAACTGCAGCAAAAAATTTTGGTAGTCTTTTTGGAAGATGGTATTTATTTTGACTGACAAAAAGAATTGGCTTAAGAATAATGAGAATAAAATTAGAAAGTTCATTTTCTAAAAATGATAAATTAGATTCTTCCTCTAATTTTAAACCTGCAGCTAAACTTCTGATTCTTTCTGGTATTTGGGACCCATAAGAAACATCAAAAACTTGCATTATAAAGTAATCATTACATTCCCTTGTTACGAGTAATTCTCCTAATTCTATGTCAATTCCAGTTTTTTGTCTAATTATTATGCCACTAAAATCCCCAGATACAATTTTTCCTACAATGTCCATATTATAGCACCTACATCCATTGTAATTTGTCTAAAATATCATGTGCATCTTCTACACTAATATTATCTTCAATAAACTTTAAAACATCCTTATCGTCACAGAGAGACATAAAAAGTGCTTTCTGAGTTTCCATTTCATCCTTTCGGAGTCTAGCTATGTAATCTGCATCTACAAGCCCATATGGGTAACCCGGGAATCTAAGGTCAATTGAATTGGAAGCTATTATCCCAAAAAGTTTTTCAATTTTTTCCCTTCCTAAGGATTTCGCTATATTTTTTTCTATTTCAAATCTAAAAACATACTTTGATGAGGGATAAAATTTAACAAAATACATTTCAGCACTATGATCAGGATGATTAATTTCAACTACAGGATGGTAATACCATGATTTATTTGGGCACACCTTATTTCCTAACAATTTAATTGCATAAACTAAAGATCTTCCCTTTGACGTGTAAAGTTTTGACCTTTTTGCAATACCACAAAAAATGACACCTTTATTTTCTGCTGCTTGATATGCCTTTTTAGAATAATTAGATTCTCCTGTAATTGCAGTTTGAAGTGAGCCGTCTCTCACCAATATATCCCCTTTATCCAATTCATTTTGAATTACTAGTTCTGAAATCTTCCATTCAAGAAATCGTCTTGCAACGCTACACACAATCCCTAATTCAGCCCTAAAATTTCCATTAGAAATTGTAGGATCGTGAGAGTTGATAGTTTTATCCGCTTCTTCAAAATCAATTTGGTAATCTTTAGAAAAAGGAAAAAGTTTGAACTGAAAATTAATATCTTTTTCTTTCCCCGAAGATGAGCCAAAAACATAGAATTCATATTTCTGGGGGATATTTTTTGGAAGAATTATCTTATTGTTCTTAAATATGTTAAAATATATTCTTACAAGCCCTAGATACATAGAAGGTGAAGAAAATAAATCAATGTTCCCTCCATCAATATACGTGACTTTATTATCTCCACCAATAGTAGGCAATTCATTTACATTATTCTCGTTTAAAATAATTGGGAAATATCTTTTATCACTAAATTGAGGTTCTTCATCAATCAAAACGTCGAGACTATACTTTTCTTCACTTTTAATTAAATTAATTATGTCTTTTATTGCTTCAATATTCATCTTGTGTCAGAAATGGAAATTGAATAT
>JAAZKM010000153.1 GCA_012799835.1 Candidatus Methanofastidiosia archaeon | reverse complement strand
AGAATTTAAATAAGAAATCAAGTAGAAAAAAATGAGATTTAAAAGTTGATTTAAAAATAGGTACTCAAAATAAAGGTATTAACTTTTTTAAAGAATTAATAATGGTTAGGGTGTCAAAAGTATTTTGCCCACCCATAACATTTCCACCTTGTCTAACTTTTAAGCAATAAATCCTTTGATAAATACACACTATTAAAGTGCCTTAAACCATTGAATTTACTAGATATATAGACTATTTTATGATATAATTAAGCTATACAAATCCATTATGAAGGGAGCTTGATTATGTCATTTACAACAAACAAATCTCAACAAATTAGCTTTGATGATAACTTTTCTACTCTAAATGAACGTACTAAGAAATTTGTAATGAACTCTTGGGCAAAAGGATTTTCAGAAATCATTTTCTCTGCAATAAATGAAGAGCGGTTTGCTGTGTTATATAGTGATTTAGAAGCATCTCGTCCAAATAATCCAGTGAATACAGTTATTGGATCTTTAATTTTAAAAGAAATGTTCAATTTAACTGATGATGAACTACTTGCAAGTATCCTTTGCGATATTCGTTTTCAGTATGCACTCCATACTACTAGTTTCAAAGAACAACCCTTTAGCGATCGTACCTTCAGCAGATTCCGCGAAAGACTTTACAATTACACAATAGATACAGGTATTGATCTACTTCAAGAAGAAATGGAATCCTTAGCTGAAATCTTTGTAAAATATATGAATATTAACCCAACGCTAAAACGTATGGATAGTATGATGGTATCCTCTAGTTGTAAAAAGATGTCTCGTCTTGAAATACTTCATACCTGCATGGCAAATATGGCAAAAGCAGTAGAGCGTACAGGCCAAGTACAATTGCTAAAAAACATAGAACATTATCTTAAAGAAGAAGACCGAAATGAAACCATTTACCATCGCAAAAGTGAAGAGATTTCATCTAGACTCCAACAGACAATCGATGATGCAACCTTCTTGATGTCTCAATTAGAAGAACCCTATTATGATTTACCAGAATACCAACTACTTCGTCGAGTTCTTGTAGAACAAACTCAAAAGAACTCAGAAGGAAAGATTGTTCCAAAAGACAATAAACAAATAACACCTAATAGTCTCCAAAATCCTTCTGATCCAGATGCTACATATAGAAGCAAGGCTGGGAAAGATAATAAAGGGTATGTTAGTAATTTAGTAGAAACAGTAGATGATAATGGAGCAATTATTACCTCTTACGATTACCAGCAAAACAGTCACAGTGACAGTAGCTTTTGTAAAGAAACCATTGAAAAATTAGGCTTACAAGATGATAAAACAACACTCTTAGCTGATGGTGCATATGCGAGTGTAGAAAATATGGAACTAGCTACAAACAACAACATAGAACTTGTAACAACCGCACTACTTGGAAAATCACCCGATGTTATACAAGCAGACTTTGTAATAGATACAGGAACAAGAGAAGTCATTAAATGTCCAGCTGGACACAAACCATATAAAACAAGATATTATGAAGAAACAGGATTGTATCGAGCATCATTTAGCAAGAAAAAGTGTGAAACTTGTGCATATCGAGAGAGATGTGGAGCAATGTTATT
>JAAZKM010000152.1 GCA_012799835.1 Candidatus Methanofastidiosia archaeon | reverse complement strand
GTATGGCAAGTACATCTGCTTCCGTTGGGGTCCTTGGATTAGCTGATGTTGGAGGTTCAAGCATGGCATCCTTAGCAATAGATTCTAATATTGATTCAGGAACCCCGGCTTCCTTCAAAGTAGGAATCTTGACCAACTTCATAAGATTGTAAACTTCCACTACGACCTTTTTACAAGCTTCTGCTTTATCCAGACCTTGCAAATTGAGGCCCATAACATTACCGATATCAATAGTTTTTTCAGGGACCACTGGTGCATTGTATTCCATAACATAAGGCAGAACAGCCGCGTTAGCCACACCATGAGGCAGATTGCAATGAGCGCTTAGAGGGTGGGCAATTGAGTGTACCAGGGCTACAAAAGCATTATTGAAGGCGATACCGGCCATCATGCTGCCAAGTAACATATCGCTCCTGGCTTGCAGGTCTTCACCATCAAAGACTGCTTTGGGCAGGCTGTTGTAGATCAACTGAATCGCTTTTAATGAGAGAGCATCGTTAATGGGATCTGCCAGTTTGCAGGTGTAAGCTTCAATAGCATGGGTGAGGGCATCCATACCTGTTGAGGCTGTTACCGCAGGCGGCATACCCAAAGTCAGTTCCGGGTCAACGATAGCGACTTCCGGAGGAAGGTATCTGCCGCCAACGGCAATCTTTCTGGAGTTCTGCGGCTCTGTGATAATGGTCATGCTGGTCACTTCGCTACCGGTACCTGCCGTGGTCGGGATACAGCATAATGGTTTTGTTGGATTGGGGATATTGCCCATACCGATATACTGGTTAATGGGTGAGGGGTTGGTTAATAAGACCTTAACACCTTTGGCAGTGTCTATAGAACTGCCCCCGCCGATACCAAAAACCATATCGACATTGGCTTCCCTGCCTAGTTTGGCAGCTTCTTCCATCACTGCGTCGGTCGGGTTGGGGATAACTCCATCAAACTCAAAGACTTCCAGACCGGCATCCTTAAGCGTTTGAGCAATGCCGGCAGCTATTTTGGCAACCCCTTGGTCATAAATGCATAAGACTTTCTTGGCCCCAAACTCAAGGGCAACTTCTCCGGCTTTTTTTGCAACTCCAGGTCCAAAATGAACAAAACTTGGAACGGTAAATGTGTACTGCTGCTTCATTAAAACAGACCTCCTAATGGTATTTATAAATTTGTTTATTTCTATAGCAAAACATGTGCCAATGCAAATTCAGCTATCATAATCAAATTGATTTCTCTTAAATAAATTTAACTCCACGGCTAGTTTTTGGCATTGAGAGCGTAAAGTTTTTTTCAAAATTAGTAATTATACCGGTTTTTTACAGTGAAATGTAATTTATTGCCCCAATAATATATATTTTATGGTGAGCAATCTCGTTTTTAGCTTCAAAATTGACACAAAAAAAACTAACTAAAATTTTTAAAACATTTATGACTTCTAAATAAAGGGAATATGGCCCGAAACTTGTTTTTCAAAACTAGCAAAATACTTTGCTTTTTGCAATTAAGAAATGTAAAAGTTTTTTACAAAGATAAATAAATAAAATTATTTTGCAGCTCATTTATAAAATAATTGATATTTTCTCATTTGGTACCCTTTTATAAATGATTATTCTAAAAGAATATTTTATAGTATATAATAAAGAAAAAATAAAAATGGTATCTTCCCACTTAATACATAAGGAAGTGAAAATATGCCAGTTAAGGAATCAAAAAGATTATTCGGTTCTTTTAATGAAATTCTGAAAAAGACCGATATAGTCATTGAGGACGTAACATTGCCAAAGCTCAATAAGATAGGAGATGAGTGGGAAAAGTTTATTAAAGGTAAACCAATAAATAAAGATATAGTGCCAAGGTTAATTTTTGAATCATGGGAAAGAAGTATGGATTACGGCGTTGATCCCAATTTATATAATAGAGAAGAATTATCCTTGGAAGAAATAGAAAACGAGCTAAAAAATAGCAAAAACTTAATAAAACAATTTGGCGATATTATGTTAGCCTTACAAAGGATGGCTGTAAAGAAAAATTTAAATATCCAGTTATTTAATAAAGATGCAAGAAATCTTCACGTACTTGCATCTAATTATCAGCGCCAGAAATCCAATGTTAGAAATCTATATCCGGTTCCCTCTAACGCATCTGAATCCTATGTTGGAACTAATGCCATCAATATTGCCTTACGGGAAAATAAGGCTGTGCAGGTTTCAGGGCCTGAGCATTTTAACAGATATTTACACAAAACTTATTGTTCAGCTGCTCCTATTCATAACAGTAAGGGTGAAATAATAGGTGCATTAAATATTTCAGGTACTAATTTTAAACACAATAAAATAGACACTTTACTGTTTGTATCATTTTTAGCAATGCTTTTTGACAACTTATCTTTCACTGAAAAAGCCTTAGATAAATTGGATGTATATGACTTAGCTATAAAAAATACAATTGAGTATTTACCTCGAGGTATAGTTTCTGTTAGTGGTAATGATTCAATCAATTGGTACAATAGTAGAATAGTTGACATGTTGGGTGTCAATAAAG
>JAAZKM010000151.1 GCA_012799835.1 Candidatus Methanofastidiosia archaeon | reverse complement strand
TATTTAAGTTTTCAATGGACTGCTTTGTAACAGCAGCTTCAACTTGAAATCCACAATCCACCCTTACTATGTTGTAAAATCCATGCTTTATTACATCAGAAACTACACCTTTAAACACATTTCTTGCGCTAGTGTTACCTTCGCCAATTACAACATCTTCAGGCCTTATAATCAATCTGACTTCATCGCCAACTTTAAAGTGATTTGAGATGGCAACAATTTTTTTTCCTTTTATTTCAATGACAATTTCTTCATTTCTTTTTTCTATGACTTTGCCCTCCCAAATATTTTCAATTTTGACAAAACGGGCAATTTCTTTAGTTTTTGGTTTATAGAAGATTTCCTCTGGCGTTCCTATCTGGGCAATTGTTCCATTCATTATTATGCCTATCCTATCTGCAAGTATCATAGCTTCTTCCTGACTATGCGTGACGTGGATGAATGTAATGCCTTCTTTTCGGTGGAGTTCTTTCATCTCAGATATTAGATTGGCCTTTGTATTTTCATCTAATGCAGAAAATGGTTCATCTAGAAGTAAAACCTTAGGATTTGTTGCAAGAGCTCTAGCAAGGGCAACTCTTTGTTGCTCTCCCCCACTTAGTGTAGTTACATCTCTATGCATCAAATTTTGAATCTTAAACATTTTCGATAATTCTTTTAGCTTATTCTCAATCTCTGTTTTAGACATATTTCTAAGTTTCATCCCATATTCAATATTTTTTCTAACTGAGAAATGAGGGAAAAGTGAATAATCTTGGTATAAGAATCCAAGATTTCTTTTTTCTGGGACTTCATAAGTAATGTCTTTTCCTTCTATGAAAATTTTCCCTTTATTTGGGATGTATAAGCCTACGATAAGTTCAAGTAGCAATGTTTTTCCTGATCCAGTTGGGCCTAAGATAACAAAGTATTCGCCTTGTTTGACTTCTAATGAAACATTTTTTAGTTCAAATTCTCCCCAATTATTGCTTATATCTTTGACCCTTATCATATTCTCACTTTTTTCTCGATATTAGTCTTAAAAACAGAAATATAACAAAACATAATAATATTAATAATACGGCAATGGGTTGTGACTCCTTAAGCCCGCCAGTATTAAATCTATAGAATATCATTGTAGCGGCAATCATAGGGTAATATGCAATTACAACAACAGCACCAAATTCACTAATCCCTCTCGCCCAGCTCATAATTGCTCCAGAAATTAAATGGTGGTATGAAAGAGGAAGTGCTATTTGATAAAACGATTTCAGTTGGGATGCCCCTAAAGTTCTAGCAACTCGTTCATAGTTTGGATTAACACTTTTAAATCCCTCTTTTGCTGAATTAACAAACAGTGGATAGCTGACAAAAAACATTGCAATTACTACCCCCCAAAGTGAATCTTGGAATACTATTCCAAGGTTTCCAAAGACGGTACCCAGGGTACTTCGTCTGGATAGAAGAGAAAACAATGCGATTCCAGCCACCGTATGGGGAATGATAACGGGGATATCTATTATTGATTCAATTAAATTTTTACCATAAAATTCGTTTCTTGCAATTACATAAGCAAGAGGGACTCCCAGCAATATCGCTAGGATTGTTGCAAGAAAAGACGAATATAAAGTGAACATAATTGATTTTAGTACGTATTGATCTTTTAATATTGCAATAAAATTTTCAGGACTCAATATTAACTGTTTATATAACATATTAAATAGAGTACCAACTACAAAAACTATTATGGTAATCCCAATAAAGAAAAAAATGAAGGAAAAAGGATTCCTTCTAAATTCAAGTTTTATTCTCTTTTTCATTAATTATCAACCACATATTTTAGTAATATTTGTGGAGCTTTTGTTTTATCGGGCCCTACTATTGCTGGAACAACTGGTGGTTGACCGTCTTCTTCGAAAACACTTTGCCCAAATTCATCTATCATATATTTAACGAATTCATTTGCTAATTCCACATTTGGTGCATTTTTTGGAACTGTAACGCCATAGACTATTGGTTTCCCTATTTGTGTCTTACCATCTGCAGTCTTCACCTGAACTCTCTTATAGGTATCTGTATAGGCAACGTCGCTTAGATTGATAGATCCTGGCAATCTAATATATTTCATATTGTTCTGTACAGCGACAGAAATATATTCCCAAGCATAATCAAGTCCACCATCTTGTACCATTGAAACTAGCTCTACCGACTTGTTTCTTATAGTTAACTTGTTTGTAGCGGGGTCTAAATTTTCTGGTGTAGTTATCAAATAAATTCCATTGACTTCATCTACAGTTATCTTCGATTTGGAAGTTATTAAATTTTCAAATATTTTATCGTTTTTATATTCTAACTCTGCTAATTGTATTGTCATTGGTGTTCTGTATCCACATGGATCTAAATTTGGATTTGAAAATGCCCATACTACATCAGGCTTATCAAGTATCTCGTACCAATTGTTTTTGTTAATAATATCCGCATATTTGCTTTTTTCTGAAAATGTCAAAACCATTTCATTTTTTGCAAATAGTACGTACCAATCTGCATACTCTGGAATCATCATTGACGGTATTAGTGTGTAATCTGCAGATGCAAAAACATCTGCTTCAACGCCAAGCTCAGTAATTTTTTGAACACATTCTATACTCCCTGCAGGCTCAAACTGTACATCAACGTTAGGATGGTCTGCTTCAAATTTTTTCTCTATTTTTTCCATAGGTGAAACTAGACTTCCTGCCATAAGTACTTTCAAAACTTTTTTTTGTCCACCACTTTGCGAGGATGTGTCAGTCTGATTTGCACACCCAACTACCAAAACTACCATTATCCCTATGAGGAACAATGCCGATATTTTAAGGTATGTTTTCCTTTTATTGATAATATCACCTCGTTATGATTAAATAAAGATAACGTTTTATAAATATTACGAATAATAATTCAATTTAAACAAAATAACTTTAATATTAGATAAAAGTCGTGTTAGCATGACAGGCGTTTTCTGAAGATTTTATGCATAAGTCACAGATTAACTGATTTCACATTTAAGTACATTATATGATGAAATTCAACTGAAATAGTACCCATTCCTTAGGCAAAAATTAAATACTATAGAGTATTTTTAAAACAAGTTTTATATTTTAAGCATCTATTAGCAATAGATACTACTTTCATTAAAATAATATATAATTTATAAATAATATAGCCAAGAAGGTATTTTTAGTATCCCATAAAATTTATATATGCACTTACTGTAGTAAAATATAGCGTTGATGAGCAGGATAGCAATGTATATAGAAGGCGGAAGTTTCACATTGTGGGAAGAATTTTATAATGCGTCTATTTTACAATTGAAGATGGAAAAATATTCAGAGGCAAAAAGACTAGCAAAAAAATCATTAGACGAAGCTATTGATATTTATGGCCCATCCCATTCAACTTCAGGAATGAGTTTATTTTTACTAGGATTGATATCCCAATATCAAACAGAATTTATAGAGGCTGAATTATTTTATGAAAAGGCATTATCTATATTTGAGAAGGTATTTCCTAAAAATGATAATGTTGTTTTGAATGTATTACAAAATCTTGCATTTGTTTATCAGTCCCAGGGAAAATATCCAGAAGCGGAACAACTCTACAAAAGGGTATTAAAAATCAAAGAAGAGGACTATGGAAAAGAAAATTCTCAGATTATCCCAATTTTATGCTCACTTGCAGATCTATTAAAACAAATGAAGAAGTACGATGAATCAGAAGAGCTATATACAAGGGGGCTCCAAATTTTGATACATGAGTACGGCCCAGATCATCCACAAGTGGGGGACATCTACATTAATCTTCACAAAATCTATTCGATATTAAATAAGAGGGACGAAGACAAACAACTTTACAATTTCTTAAAAAAGCATTCTGACTATCTCTAATGCATTTTATCAAATATATTTATAAGAATTATTTTAAAATTAATTATATGAAAAGAATATGTTATTCCCCTATTGGGATTGTTCACTCTGAATTTAAAGAAAAAATTAACGTTCCAATCCAATCCATTTTTTCTAATAAAAAAGGTATAATAGAAAGATTTCCTGAGTTTGTTGAAGGTTTAGATGATCTAGACGGATTTTCACATATTTTCTTACTCTATCATTTTCATCTTTCAAAAGGAGTTTCATTGAAAGTAAAACCTTATCTCGATGATGTCGAAAGAGGAGTTTTTTCAACTAGAGCGCCTAAAAGACCAAATAGTATTGGTTTATCAATCCTTGGTATTGAGAAGATAGAGGGAAATAAGATATTTGTATCGGGTGTGGACATCATTGATAATACCCCGGTATTGGACATTAAGCCTTATGTCCCTGATTTTGATCATAGGCAAAATGTAAAAAATGGCTGGTTTTCTAAAAAAGTAGATAAAAAAGAATATTTATCAGATGATAGATTCTTGGATTAGATCATATGATGATAAAAGAGTTTGAGTTTAATTTAAGGGAACTTGCAGGTTCAATGGGTGACTTTGGAACTCTCTTGCCTTTAGCTATAGGGTACATTGTTGTAAATGGCCTTAATCCTGCAGGATTTCTCATTATGATGGGTATTGTCAATGTGTTTTTAGGATTAACGTATAAGCTCCCAATGCCGTTACAGCCAAAAAAAACTGTTGCTACAGTTGCAATAGCCCAGGGATGGGCACCATCATTAATTTACTCTACGGGATTTGGCTTAGGTATTGTATGGTTATTTCTTTATTTCACAAATTTAATTCAGAAAATAGTAAAGTATACCCCTAAATCAGTTACAAGAGGAATTACTCTAGCTTTGGGGGTTACCCTATTTAGAACTGGATTTGAATTCTTTAAATCTGATATTTATATTGGGCTTATTGCTCTATTGATAATATTAGTTTTTAGAAAAAACACTAAGCTTCCCGCAGCAATTCTTTTATTTTTGTTTGGATTTGCTTTAATTATTTTTAAAGGTGAGATAAATGGCATAATTGATATAGGATTTACACTTCCACCTATTACGTCTATTTCTCTAAATGATATCTATAAAGGAATGATTTTAGTTGGAATTGCCCAAATACCGCTTACTTTGACAAATGCCGTTATAGCTGTGACTGCATTATTAAAAGACTATTTCCCAGAAAAACCTGTATCTGAAAAAAAATTATTGTTTAATATGGGAATAGCCAATGTAATCGTTCCATTTTTTGGCGGATTTCCGATGTGTCACGGTGCAGGAGGATTGGCCGGCCAATATGCCTTCGGTGCAAGAACTGGTGGTGCAAACATTATGGAAGGAACGATTGAAATTTGCTTAGGTTTATTTTTATCAAAATCAATTTTGAATTTATTTACAATATTTCCAATGAGTATAGTTGGAGCAATGTTGTTTTACGTATCTTATGAACTTGCTAAACTAGTCCAAGATATTAAATCAAATTCAGAAAGATTAGTAATGATTCTTACAGCTATTATCTCTGTAATTTTAAACATGGCCCTAGGATTTATAGCAGGAATTATAGTATTTCATCTCATGAAAAAATTACAATTATAAATATTTAATTTTAAATTGATATGATTATCAAATATACTTCTATGATTTCATGTCTTTATAGAGAATAATACTAATGTTTATAAGGATATGATTAATACTTCATATCGGTGATATAATTGAAAAAAATGATACCATTCTTAGTGTGTTCTCTATTAGTAGTGTCAATGTTTGCTGGGTGTATTGGACAAGGTACCGATAATAAAACAGCGACAGAGGCTACGAGAACGATAGTCGATATGGCCGGAAATAAAGTAACTATCCCAAAAAATATTGAGAGAGTTGCTATTTTTGGCGGACCGATTGGACAAGTTCCATATATATTAGGTGTTGAAAATAAATTATGTGCAGTATCTAAAGGACATAAAACATCAGCTTTGCTTGCAGCAATGGATCCAAGAATAATGACCCTCCCTGCACCAAGGACTGTAAATGGAGTCATTAATATTGAAGAACTATTGGCTTCTAATCCACAATTCGTCATTGCAGGGGATGTAGATGGGGAAATAGTAGCTAAAAATACAAAAATACCTGTTGTTCAATTTTTTGCAAAATCTGATGGTAACTTCGCCCAAACAAAGGCTGAAGTACTCTTTTTAGGGGAGATTTTTGAAAGGCCAAATGAAGCAAAGAAATTCTGTGATTACCTCGATAATACACTAAAGTTCATTGATAGCAGATTAGCCGATCTTCCTGAGGATGAGAGAATGGTCTTATTTAATGGATTTGACAGTAATCACTTAGTTACATACGGTACCGGATCATACATGGAAGAGAGAATTAATACTGCAGGATGTATAAATGCGGCAAGCAAAGTATCCACAGCAGGAAAGAAAGAGGGAATCCATGCCGGATTAGATCAGATATCAATGGAACAATTGATTTCTTGGAATCCTGATATTATCGTGATTGATTATGGAAAGCCTGAAGATCTGTATAATGACCCAAAATGGGCAAAAATATCTGCAATTAAAAACAAAAAAGTCTACAGACTTCCAAGTGCTGTCTTTATATGGAACAGACCATCCGCAGAATCAGCTGTATTACACCCCTTATGGATGGCTAAAATTGCACATCCCGATAGATTCAAAGATGTTGATATAAGGGCGGAAATTAAAAGATTCTACCGTGAAATATTTGAATATGAGCTTAGTGAAGAACAAGTTGATAAAATTATAGCTGGCGAATATGCTAGTGCTGTTGGCGGATTAAGTGGCGGATATTCAGGTGGACAGCAAAGCGGTCAAAAATAAATAAATTTATTTTTTTATTTTTTTGAGGTGTTAATTTGGGTATGAATTCAACTAATAAGATTTTGAGTGACACCTTAGATATTTTAGATGATTTATACCGAGAAAATAAAATCGAAAAGCCCAAGATAAAAAAAGTAATTTTAAAACAAGAATGGAACGTAATTTTTGGAACAAATAATTTTTGTGGAATGGCAATTAATTTTACAGGAATCCATGCGGTGCATGGTGAGCAAAAACTCATAGATAGAACAGATTCAATAAAAAAAATAATAGGTAAAAATTTATTCGATATGGCTTCAGAGTACATACATTCGAAAGATATCCAAGAAAGATCTTTAGCTGTTGGCTCAATTAGTTGTCTATCTCAACCTTTCTTATCACATGCACAGATAAAAAAAAGAGGATTCAATAAGTGTAAAGATGTAATGGAAATGCTAAAGCCAACTGATACTGTTACAATTGTTGGCTACGGGGGATTTGTAAGAAAGTTTTTAGGTAAATGCAAAGAAATTCATGTGACTGAAATGAGACCGAAAGAAAGATTTGAATCAATTATTATCGGGGAAGACGTTGATTTCGGACCTAAAGAGATACATGTCCATACTGAAAAGGAAAATAAAAAAGTTTTAATGAAATCTGATATAGTTATGATAACTGCATCTGCATTAGTTAATGGAACTTTTGATAAATTAATAGGATATTCTAAAAATGCAAGGATAAGGGGATTGTACGGCCCTAGCGGGGCGGTAATTTCGGATGTACTCTTTGAAGTTGGATTAAATCATCACAGATTTTATGAAATAACAGATGTCAAAAGATTTGAATATGATTCCATAAATGATAATTCTTTGGAAACAGCTTTAAAGGAAAATCAAACTCCACATTGTGTAAGCCCAAGGTTGATATGAATGCCATACAAGATAAAAGAAAAAAAATTTTCTAGAAAAAATATAAGATCCAATTCTGTTAATCTCTTCCTTCTTGTATTGCCCATTGTTATTTTTATATTTTCAATGTTTATAGGAAGATACGTTATTTCTCCAATTTTAGTTATTAAAATACTTCTTTCGAAGATTATTTACATCGATCCAACTTGGCATCCCACTATGGAAAGTGTAATATGGGATGTTAGGCTTCCTAGAGCCGTTGCGGCGATGCTTGTTGGGGCGGGACTTTCTGTTTCAGGAGCTTCTTTTCAAGGTCTTTTCAAAAATCCCTTAGTTTCCCCACAAATATTAGGAGTCTCTGCAGGAGCTGGATTCGGTGCAGCTTTGGCTTTACTTCTTTTAGACAAATTAATTTTAGTACAAATAAGTGCTTTTATAGGAGGAGTAGTTGCAGTTGCATTTACTTACAAAATTAGTAAAATTTACAAAACAACTCCTTTGCTTATGTTAGTTCTATCTGGAATGGTCACAGCAGCCTTATTCTCTGCATTAACTTCTTTAATTAAGTATGTAGCTGATCCTTTGAATAAATTACCCGCTGTTGTTTTTTGGCTAATGGGATCTTTTAATGCTGTATCTAGAGGAGATCTAGTATTTCTAGGACCGTTTATAATAGTTGGAAGTGCCGTATTAGTTTTAATAAGGTGGAGAATAAATGTGCTATCCCTAGGTGAAGAAGAAGCTCGTTCAATGGGGATAAACACCGAACAGTTAAAATTCATTATTATATCAAGTGCCACAATAATAACAGCCGCTAGTGTATGTATGAGTGGTATTATAGGATGGGTCGGTCTTGTAATACCTCACGTAGGAAGAATATTAGTTGGGCCTGACCATAAAAAACTTATTCCAGTTTCTTTGATTTTGGGAGCCTCCTATTTACTCATTGTAGATGACATTGCAAGATCTGCCATTTCAACTGAAATTCCAATTGGGATACTTACCGCAATTATAGGGGCGCCATTTTTTGCCTACTTAATTAGGAAATCTAAATCGGGGTGGAATTATTGAAATCGATACTCCAAATGAAAAAGGGCGGCTTTGGCTATATGGAGAACAATTTTATATTTCGAAATATAAATTTCTCTCTAAAAGAAGGCGAAGTAATGTGTCTTTTGGGGCCTAACGGCACTGGAAAATCAACATTGATAAAATGCCTTACTAAAATATTGCCATTGGATGAAGGAACTATTATTTATGATGGCTTAGAAATGTCAAATCTTTCAACTGAGGAAATTGCAAGAGGAATTGGTTATGTCCCTCAGGCACATTTTTCTGCTTTCCCTTATTCAGTGAGAGACTTAATTGTCATGGGAAGAGCACCGCATTTAGGTTTGTTTTCCGTTCCCTCCCATAAAGACTTTGATTTAGTTAATGAATCAATGGAAACAGTTGGGATATCCCACCTTGCAGATAGGCCTTGTACAGAACTTAGTGGGGGGGAGCAGAGACTAGTCCTTATAGCAAGGGTATTAACGCAGCAGCCTAAGATCCTTCTACTTGATGAACCTACTTCCCATTTAGACTTGGGTAATCAGATAAGATTACTCAGATTAATTAACAATCTCGCAAAAACAGGCCTAAGTATCATAATGTCCTCACATTTTCCAGATCATGCTTTTATCTCATCTCAAAAAGTCGCCCTAATGAAAGAAGGAAAATTAACTGGATTGGGCTCACCCGATGAAACAGTAAACGAGGAAAATCTTAGAAAAGTATATGGAATAGATGTAAAGATTAAAGAGATTAAGGAAGGAATCAATAGAAAAATATGTATACCAATAGTCTGATTCCTTAAGCTACAATAAAACACTTTATATGTGGGCTAAATTAATCTTAAATACTTCTAAATCAATATTCATTTGGTGATAGAATGGCCATTAGTGCAAGAAATAGTATGGAAGGAGTTATTAAAGAAATAAAAAAAGGTGAAGTTGCAGCTACAGTTAAAGTGGAGGTAACAAAACCGTCAGTAATTACTTCAATGATTACAAGAGATGCGGTAGACTCTTTAGAATTAAAGGTGGGGCAAAAAGTTAAAGTTATAGTTAAATCAACAGAAGTAATGATTGGAGTAGATGAATAGATTTTATTGTATTTGGATTGACAAAGAAAGAAAAGTAATAGGGAAAAACAAAAATTAATATGTCAATCGCCAAACTGATTGGCATATTAATCAAATAAATGCCTCCGTTTTTTGTTAATAAATTTAAACAAATAAGAGTGAGTACAGTATTATAAAAACTATAAAGGTTCCTATCGCTGTACCCAAGTGCAGTTGTATTGGCGATATCCTGCTCCGTTCTCTTAGTAAATTTAAAACAAACTGCATACCTGGGAGCGTTAAAGTTAATCCCCACGACAAATATCTGAAATTAGCAGTGTTCTTGCTAGATTTTTGTTGCTCTTCTTTTGCTTTGATAAGTTCATCTTTTAAATCTTTTATATCTGTAGTTAATTCTTGATTTTTGGTCTTGTAACTTTCAACAGACCTTTGCATTTCAATGATATTTTCTGTCAGTTTTGCATTTTCTTGGGTCAACTTCGTTATTTCATACTTAAGCGAATTAATGGATCCCCCATAATCCTCTTCTTCATAAAATACAGTATAAAAATTTTTTTCAGGTTCGGTAAGGGATGTGGAATAAAAGAATCTCCCCCCTTGGAGTCTCCATCCAGTTGAATCAAACGGTTTATACCCTGAGGGAAGAGTGATTTTAACTGTAGCGATATCATCTGGACCTATCTCCAAATCAGAAGAAATAACATAGTCAAATGAGTTTAGAACATTTGGTGTCAGATTAAATATGGTCCTAGTGCTGATAATATATATCACGTTAAATTGATAATCAAACACCCCTCTCTTATCTTGGGTGTCTATTTTAATTTTAGTATTTTCTGAATTTTCGAAAATGAAGTCTAATTTGTTCCAAGAAGAATTTGAGTCTTTATAACTTAGGTCTATATTATATATGAGATTACGTGGGATGCTATTCTCAAAAATAAGATTACCCTGCACTTCTGAAAGTATGACTTGGTGTGTTAGGTATGTATAATCCTTATCTATATTTACATCTGTTAAAATGTTAATGTGTGAATGGCCTAAGTCTATGGTATCTGATTCTATGTTAAAAGAATATAAAAAACTCTCCGCACTAACACTAGGGAAATTTAGAACAAAGGCCCCAATTAATATAAATGATAATAGTGCATAAACTTTTATTTTTTTTGACATATCTGTCCTCCTTGATTTGAAAGTAACAATATGCTTTAAATCGCTTTTGATTTTTCCCTTATAGTTTCTCTTAAATTGTAGGTGATATGCAATATCAAATGTAATGGCAAAAATACAGATCTATTATGTGTAATCAACATGTCGGAGTTTACTAATATATCCGCCATAATTTTTTTTATATTTATTTTTAAGATATCCTTTTAAAGAAATATAAAATATAATATTTATGGCAACTTTGGATGATGTGTTACATGTTATATCAACAGATGATGAGAAAGCAAAAATTGTTGCCATGGAGCTTGCAAATGATAATGGAAGACGAATAATTGATGCTTTTTTTATTGAGCCGCAGTCAGCTAGCGATCTAGCAAAGAAATTAGGTCTCCCAATGTCCACTGTAATGTTTCATATAGAAAGATTGATGGAAATAGGGATTATAGACGTTGTTGATAAGAAATTATCAAGAAAATTTAAGGATATAAAATATTACGGTCCCAAAAAAACTGCTATTTTGATAGTTCCCTCCCAAAAAGAAGAAACTGTTAGAAGTTTATCCACAAGCCTTAAAACATCTTATATTCCGCCCCCCACAGCCTTATTAGTTTTGTTCCTAGTTGTTGTCTTGGGGATAGGCTTTAGTGCTCCAGGCATTTTTAAAAGCTTACATCCAAGTGCATCAAAAATTATAATTGAAGACTATGGGAGTAATGGCGAAGTACGACAAATGAATCACTCTGAAGGCACTATGCTGGCGGCTTCAGAACCAATACAAGAGAATCCCATTTTACCCTTAATTTACACCATTACAGGTGGTGTAGCATCTATATTATTACTACTAATATTACTTAAAATTAAAAGGTAGATTATTTTGAGAATAGGTATCATCTCTAGAAGAGACAGGGAGAAGGCATTAGAAACTGCTAAGGATATATCTGACATTTTGAAAGAAAAATATGAAGTTTATTTTGATGATACATTAATTCCTTTTTTTATTAACAACAAATATTCAAGTAAAAAAGGGGATGTAGAGTTTTTGATCTCTATTGGTGGTGATGGAACTATACTAAAGTCTGTAAGGAAATATAAAGATACCCCGATATTAGGAGTTAATGTTGGAACAGTTGGTTACCTAAGTGAAATATCCCCCAAAGAAATAAATTCTTTACCCCATATAATTGAAAATCATACAATTGAAGAGCGCTCTATGATATCCTGCACAATAGGCAATAGAACAATTGAAGCATTAAATGATATAGTAATAAGAACTGAAGTTGCTACAAGAGTATCCCAAGTTAAGGTAGAAATATCTGGCCAGAAATACATCATATCTGGAGATGGAATTATTATTACCACACCAACGGGATCTACAGCTTACTCTTATTCAGCAGGCGGACCAATCATAAGGCCAAACTCACAAGAATTTGGCATAACTCCAATTTGTCCTCTTTATAGAAAAGCAAGTCCCATTGTATTTCCCGACCACGAGGATGTCATAGTTACGGCATTGGATAAGTCATGCGCCATAGTGGCTGACGGCTTCCCTGAAGGCAAAATGAATCCAGGAGATACAATAAAAATCAAAAAGAGCCCTATAAGAGCTAGATTTGTAAAGAAGTGAAGTTAGTGAAGTATGTCTTAGACTCTTCAGCAGTTATAGGAGGATTTTTACCCGAAGAAGATGAATACTTCACAGTTTATGAAGTAATAGGTGAAATCGAAGACGATGCCTCCAAGGAAAGACTCTCCTATTTTTTAAATTCAGGAAAGATTAAAATAAAAACTCCAAAACAGGAAAGCATCAATAGAGTTAGAAAAAAAGCTACGGAATCTGGAGACAATTTATCGTTAACGGATATTAAACTAATAGCTCTTTCATTAGAATTGGATTCTTCAATTATTTCTGAAGATTATGGGATACAAAATGTGTCTTCCATGTTGAACATTAAGTTCAAATCAATAAGGGAATTAGGGATTAAAGAAATAATTCAGTGGGAATACTACTGCATGGGCTGCAGAAAGATATATTCTAAAGATAAAAAAAACTGTGAAGATTGTGGGAGTATTATCAAAAGACGCCCTATGGCTAATAAATATCAATTATAGTTAACTGGAAAATATTTCTTAATTCCCTATAACAATAAGATTTATATTTAGGAATACTGAATAATGTTAGTATGGACGATACCACAGAAACTGAAGAAGATTATTTGAAAGCTATTTTAAGTATCACAGAAAACAAAGGTTTTGCTAGGACAAAAGATGTCGCTAAAGCTTTGGGCGTACGACCTGCAACAACTGTTGAGATGTTAAAGAAACTTGAACAGAAAGGCCTGATAAAGAGGGAACATTATGGGCCAACAGTTTTAACTGAAAAAGGTACGAACATTGCAAAAGTCACACTGAAAAAAAATAAAGTCCTCTTTGATTTTTTTAAGATGATTCTTGTGCCTGAGGAAGATGCTATAAGAGATGCTTGTGATATGGAACACAGTCTAAGCAAAGTCACAAATGAGCAGCTTATAAAGTTCATGGAGTTTTTATCACACGAGGGCTTCTTTGAAGTGTGGGAAAAAAAATTTAGGGAATATTCAACAAGCGGTAAATTGAAACCCATTAAATTTTCTGATGAAGAATACTATTACGATTTGGCATCTCAAAATATAAAGTAATCTTTGCGTAAGAAATAAACTATTTAAAAAGAAAAGAAATAGTTAATTCATGATATCTCTTGGGATAGAAGGTACTGCGCATACACTTGGAGTTGGGATAGTTTCTGAAGAAGCTGTACTTTCAAATATTACAGATTCTTATTGCTCGGATGGAGGCATCCATCCTAGAGAAGCTGCAGATCACCACGCTAGTGTCATAGGCAGTGTTATGCATAAATCTCTTTCTGAAGCAGGAATAAAAAAAAGTGATATCGATTTAGTTTCATTCTCAATGGGCCCCGGTCTTGGACCGTGTCTTAGAATTGTTGCAAGTGCAGCAAGGTCTCTTTCTATTAATCTGAATATACCAGTAATTGGGGTTAATCATTGTGTGGCCCATATTGAAATAGGAAGATTCATTACTGGAGCAATGGATCCGGTCACACTATATGTTTCAGGAGGCAATACTCAAATACTAGCTTATGCCGAAGGAAAATACAGGGTATTTGGGGAAACTCTTGATGTAGGGATAGGAAATATGCAAGATACTTTTGGCAGAGAGCTTGGTATAGGTTTTCCTTGTGGAAAACAGATTGATGAGATTTCAAGTAAAGGAAAGAAGTATCTACAGCTGCCGTATACCATAAAAGGTATGGATTTCTCATTTTCAGGTCTTTTGACTGAGTCAATTAGGAAATTAAAAACTAATACCCAAGAAGATGTAACTTTTTCACTTATGGAAACTGCATATTCTTTAGTAGTAGAAGCCTCAGAAAGAGCAATGTCTCACACCGAAAAAAATGAGTTATTATTAACTGGAGGTGTTGCCTCTTCAAAAAGGCTAAAAGAAATGTGCAGCATAATGTGCAAAGAAAGAGATGCAAAGATTTTTGTCCCGCCACCGGCCTTATGTAGGGACAACGGCGCTATGATTGCATATCAAGGTCTTTTAGAGTACACCAATGGTAAAAGAATGAATATTGAAGACACCATAATAAAACAAAAGTGGCGAACTGATGAGGTGGAGGTAAATTGGATATAGGTGAAATCAAAAAGGCCGCAATGATTATAGTAAATGGTGGAATAGTAGTATACCCAACTGATACTTGTTATGGTATAGGGTGTGACGCAACAAATCCAGCGGCGATAGAAAAAATATTTTTGATAAAAGAGAGAAATAAAGATAAACCGCTTCCATTAATAGCTTCATCAATTGAGATGGTAAGAGATTATGTATATTTGGATAAAAGGGCATTAAAACTATTCAATGCTTTTCCTGGGATATCTGTTGCTCTCAAGAAAAAAGGAAAAGCTATTCCTGATATCGTAAACAATGATAAAGTCGCCTTTCGGATACCTTCAAATGAAGTTTCAAGGAAGTTATGTGAATTATCAGGTAGGCCCATCATTTCAACAAGTGCAAATAAATCGGGAGACCTCTCCCCATATTCTATCAAAGAGGTAAAATCAAGTCTCAAAAATTATTTAGATTATATCGATTTCTTCATTGATTGTGGAGTTCTTGATAAGAATCCTCCTTCAACTATAGTTGATTTAGTTACTGGTAAAGTTAGTAGGGTAGGCAAAGTAACAGAAAAACAAATATTAGATTTACTTGGGGGTAAACTTTGATTATAAAGAAAGGTGCTGAAGCAGATCTTTACCTTGAAGAATTCAAGGATACTTTCGGTTTTGAGTTCTATAATGAAAAAGTCATAATAAAGAAAAGAATAAAGAAAAATTACAGAATAAATGAAATTGATGATATGATTAGGGGATTTAGGACCGTAAAGGAAGCAAAGATAATTAATAAAGCAAAACTTTACGGAGTCAATTCACCCACTTTATACCATGTGAACTTAAAAGAAAAAAGCATTATAATGGAATATCTTGATGGCATCAGATTAAAGGAATATTTCACTTCAAAAGGACTTGACAGGGATATTGGACTCCAGATTGGAAAATCAATCGGCTCTTTGCACAAAGGGGGCATAATCCATGGAGATCTAACAACATCAAACATGATATTAAAAGATGGAAGAGTATATTTCATTGATTTTGGATTATCTGAAGAGTCCGAAGAAATCGAAAAACAAGGTATAGACATACATTTACTAAGACAGGCTTTAGAAAGCACTCATTTTGACATATCCAACGAATTATTTGAAACAATACTTGAAGGGTATGCAATAACGCTTGGAAATAAGAAAAAGGAAGAAATCCTTCAAAGGATTGAACAGATAGAAAAGAGAGGAAGATATAGAAAAAGAGATTAAATCTTTTCTAATTCGCTCAATACTTCCCAGAGAATTGTCCTCGTATGCATTGGCATATTTGGATCATTTGATATTTCGTCCAAAAGTTCAACTGCAGCATGGGCTCTTGATTGAATGGGCTCAGAAGTATCGAGTAGTCTGTCAGCTGCTTCTTTGGCAGCTCTTCTAATGTTTCGCGGAACACTGTTATCCTCATTAACAAATTCATTTAAGTAGTCAACAATACCTTTAATATTTTCTTCAGGCATCGAATCACCTCTTCTATATATCGCATGAATATTAAATTACTTTAAAACCTTTATCTTTGGAATGTTAAGTTAACATTAAAAAATAGGTTAAAATTATAGCTATAATGCCAAAAAAAGCTCCAATAAACCAAATTAATAGAACTAGCTTTTTTTCGGTGAGTTTAAAATGGGAAGTAAGCAAGTTTGCAACGGAAATAAAGTTTTGGGGATGCAAGATCCCTTCTTCATCCACCATTGTAGGCCCATATTTCTTACTACTAAATTTCCTAATTGACTTAAACAGGAACTCGATAATCTGGGGAAACAGAAGGATTGCACCAATTATTTCTATATTTTTTATTATAGAAAATGATGCTATCACTGCCCCAACTATCAATGTACCTGTATCTCCCGGAAAAATTTTTGCTGGAAATTTGTTATATATCAAAAAGGCTAAAAAGGCCATTGTGAATGTTAATAGATAAATTGAAGTTTTTATATCTCCTATCAGTAATATACAAATTGAAAGAGAAAGAGAGGATATAAATCCAAGCCCCATTTCTTCCCCGTTAAATCCAGCAAGAATGTTTGTTAGATTTGAAGCAGCTGTAATTCCAATAGGGATTGCAAGATAGAATAAATTATTGATATCAATTTTAAATAAAATAAAGTTTAGAGATGAATTCTGGACAAAAAATAAGAGGGGTACGCCCCCCAAGAGACATGCCAAAGTTTTAATGTATTGGGGTATGTTATAAACATCGTCAATAAATCCAATAATTCCAATTATGGTGACTGGAAGTATGAACATTAAGATTGATATGTCGAAAGTTATGAGGTAAAACAAAATGAAAATTGGGATTGTGCCAAGGAGTATTGCAGCCCCGCCTGCCTCTGGGATCTCAAATCTTTCCTTTTTATGTAAGTCAATGCCAAACATCCCATGCTTTTTATTGAATTTACCAACAATGGGGGTCAAAATCATTGTGGTAATCAGCGATATAATTGGTAGAAAAATGACATTCATGAAATAAGTATTATATAGGCCTTCTTAAATATTTTTATTATGGAAAAATCACTATCCAAATATGCTCTTTTTCTCTTTGATATGGACGGAACTTTAGTTAAATTTAAGCTTGACTTTGAACATCTAAAAAAAGTCGCAAGAGGAATACTTGAGGATAATGGAATTTACATAGAGATCAAAGGATCATTAATTGAAACTATGAAAGAGTTAAGGCCTATATTTAAAGATGAGTTAGATTATATTGAATTCACCAAAAGTATGGAAAAAATTATAGTGGACCATGAACTTGAGGCGTCTGAAAAAGCTGAGGCGTTTCCCCAATCAATAGAGTTATTAAAAATTTTAAAATCAAAAGGAAAAAGTGTTGGGATAATTACAAGAAATAGTAAAGCCGCTTCAATGAAAACATTGG
>JAAZKM010000150.1 GCA_012799835.1 Candidatus Methanofastidiosia archaeon | reverse complement strand
TATTTTTGGGTTGGATAACCACGGGACACTATTAATATATACATATGGAATACCCCCTTTGTAGCCCTGGATAGCAGAGTGACGGAAGTTATCTGAGTACATTTTCATAGTCAATCTATAAATACCAACAATATTTGGTTTTCTCTTTAAAATCATCTCTGTGATATGATCTTTTCTTATTCTGTTAGCATCTACGATAGCAGACATAATGTTCTGAGGCACATCAGCATAGTTGACAAGAAGCTGCTTCGTGTCTTTAGTAAGACAATATCCACCGTAACTAAATGATGGTATTATTAATTTCTTTATTTAACTCTTCATATAGGGCAATTAGCTTCTTTTCTTCAATACCCCAATAAAACTTCTCCAAGACTGCTCGTCTGCCGTTTTGCCCCATCTGTTTAGCAACGTCAGGGTTGTCCAACAAATAACGAATTGCCGAGGAGATTTCTTCTACATTGTCCGGTTGAACACAGATACCAAAATATATTCCTTTGAAATTTTCTTGTATATGGTTTATCCGTTAATATTACCGGTAATCCCATGGACATATATTCTCAGGCGGGGCGTGCAGCATTTTCTAGAAAATAACGGCACTTAAACCCCACTGGCGTCAAATAGCCAAGGCTGGCATGACATCACAAACGATTATAAGGGGGGCAAATATTCTGTTTTCCGTCACTTTTGATGTTTTTGCCTTAATGGAGCCTTATCTAGTTCATGTTGGGGTTCATACCACCAGAAGTTTACTGGGTTTTTGGGATCAGGTGTTTTTAAACCCTCATAGCTATCAAGGCTAATACCCATTTTTTTAGATTTGCACAATATATTGAATTCAAGAATTAGCTGACATCGTTGTTTATCTGCGTTGCTTAGCTTTACAGAATTTTCCGCTCCGACATTGAAAAGAGTCATCTGCCTACTAGGAGAATACGTTTGAAAATAATAACGGTACCGCTTGTAATAATTCCGGGAGTAAATAGCCATTCCAACGTAAAGGTCGCATAATTGAATAAGCGGTTCTTGTTTAGAATCACACGGAGAAATCTCTACAATGTTGAAATCTTCTCTAAGGCGAAATTTGAACTTGCCTTTTGTGAATATATTCCTATATCTTTCCACTTTAGTGCCTACCATATCAAGGATATCTTCTACCGTATCCCAATCTATTGCTGTATTTTCGTCAGGATAAAGAAACCAGGCACTTTTATCTGGCCACCTCGTACTTAAAACATTTTTGAAAATATGGTAGTACATTCTTTGTAAATTGGCCACATCATCACGGCCGCGAATTTTGTGACGTCTGTCCTCAATATCCCAGACTAGAACATCTACCCGCAACAAACCTTGTATAGCAAAATTAATACTTTCAGTTAAAAATTGGATACCAACATTTCTTTTTTTATCATTACGTAGTTTATTCCATTTAAGTTCAGTAATTCTTTTATTCTTCAATAATAATTGAAGCCTGTCACTGATAAGCTTGTAGTGTTCTTTTTTTAAGGATATCAAGGAATTGCCCCGAAATCGGCCAATATTCTGATGAGATTCATCCGAAAAAGCAACATGGGTAGCGCGTGGCATTTAAAATAACCTCTCTTTTGATGCTCCAGGGGGGGTATGCCCCTAAGATAGGATGAGCCATTAACTCAACAATAACATTCTCATTAACTTTAATTTTGTCTTTTACAATCAAAATATCATTAATCGAACCAAAATAATTTGTGGAACATGGAAAATAGTTCCAAACATAACTATTAAATAAATACTTTATTATATAATGTGTTTTTCTTATACATATTTCTTGATATTCTCATTGATTTTACATTATACTTTTTTAATAATGGCTTTATTGCTTTAAATATTTAGAATATATTTGAATATATTCTTTAGCTATTTTGCTCCAATTAAATTTATCAACTTTTATTATACAGTTTCTTGATATCTTTTCATAATTAGTTAAAACATCTAAAACTCTGTCAGCTATTTCTTCTGCTGAATTGTATGTAACAGAATAACCAACCTCTCCCTCATCAAACTGGCCATCAAACCCCTGACCCTTTGTATAAATAACTGGCAACCCCTGGCTCATTGCTTCAGCATATACAAGCCCAAAAGTTTCTGTTTTTGAAGGCATAACAAATATATCATTCTCTCTATACAAATCTATCAACTTCTCTTTTGGCTGATGTTCCACATAAGTTACAAAATCATGCGCTCTAATTACTTGATATTCTTGTTTGTCTTTTATGCGTCCTACTACGGTAAATTTCACATTATAGCCCCTTCTTAATAAAACTTTACAGGCATTTATTGTTGTAGAAACATTTTTATTCCTTGAAATCTGACCTACAAAAACAATATTAATTTTGTTATTTTTAACACTTTTTATTTTGGCAGGTTTATTACTTAACCAATAATCATCTATACCATTAGGAATAATTTCTGATTTATTAAAAATATCTTTTTTTAGCTTGGCTGGCACGAATTTCTCAATAACCATATTTCTATATGGTTTTGATAAAAAAATCGCTTTTTCTGCTTCGCTTATTATTTGAACTCCAAGTTTTCTTAAATGAATCATATATTTAAAGAAAGTATTAACATCAGTGTTTCTTATTGCCACAACATAAGGTATTCCAAAATTTCTTTTCAGTTTTAATGCAATAAATCCGTTTGAGAAAAGTGAATGAGCATGGATAAGAGAATATTTATCTAATACATATTTTTTAACGATATCTTTATAAATTTTAATATGTTTGAGATGAAATAGGAACCTGTCGTACGTGCCATGATTTACACTTATGTTTGTATAATCGCCAAGCTTCAAGGCAGAAGGATCTACAGAAGCAGAAACTGGAACATACACATCGATATCTAATCCATTTTCTATTTGTTTATCATATAAATTTTTATAAAAAATACCGGCTCTATAATACGAATTGATATGCAATATTCTCATAAATGTTTTATTTTCCCACCCAACAATTACATATAATATAAAAAAGAAAAAAGACTAAGCTACGTAAACGAAAAAGTGTCCAAAAAACTGAGAATGGCTCATCATCGCTTCAGTTCCATTAGCGCGCATGTAATACAGTGTTTGACACCAACATATGCGGCTAACTGTTCTTCCAGCTCAGCAACTTCTTTTCCACCGATAAAGTATCAACTCATAGTCCAGAATGTCTTTGGTTACTACTGCACCAGAAGCGATCATAGCCCACCGCCCACCGACCAATAGTAATACCAGCATTATACGACATTTATCCTTTAAATACCTTTTTCCGTTAGATAAATTTAAAAACTAAACTAAATATCCCTTGCTCGCTTCACTTATTTTACCTATACCCTCCTCACTCAAATACGGGTGCATCGACAACGATCCTACCCCTCGCAATGATATTTTAGATTTCACCAAACGCACGTACTTAAGGTTTTAATATGATATTTGACATCCCGTGTTATTTAAAGTATCATATAATTAATAAAGGGCATACTACCATGTGTTGAAAGGAGGCCCGAAATATGAAGACACTATCAACCGCAAAATTAGCAAAAACCGTAAGGACAAAACGCGAAAGAAAAGGCTTAACACAGGGTGAGCTTGGTAATCTTACCGGAATAAATCGAATAATGATTGGCCGTATAGAACGTGAAAATTTTATTCCGTCCATTGCTCAATTTGAAGCATTAGCTAACACTCTCGATTTTGAAATTACAGATATGTTTGTCGAAAGGCAGAAACCAAACTCATTTATCGCGCTCCGTAGTAAAGCGTTAAACGAAAATGAAAAAATGGGCGTTGATAAGCTATTCGTTATGATGTTGTCTCTTAGACAGCAAATTTTGCTTAGGAGTAAATTTGAAAATGAATCCTCCTATCGTTCTTGTTGAACTGCAAATTAAAGGTATCCGGAAGTTGGCTAAAGATAAACGGCTTGCATTAGGTTTCGTAGGTGAAACACCTCTTGCAAATGATATCTTAACTATTCTTGACAATCTAAACATTATACTGCTAGAATATCCCATTAAAACAGAGGGGAACAAACCAGCTTTTTCTGCTGCGCTTATGTATTCCGAGGACGGTGGTCAAGAGATTGTTTTCATAGGCCTTAACACTGCCGACTATTTTGATAAGCAAGTATTCACCTTAGCCCATGAACTGTATCATTACTATACAAAAACAGGTTCGCATCTTTGCCGGTTAGAAGATGGTGAAATAAATGCAATTGAAGCTCAGGCCAATCGGTTTGCAGCAGAATTCCTGCTTCCTGAAAGCGTATTGGGAAATATTGTTTTTGATGAATTTAAAACGTCCTCTCTTGATAAAATTCAAATTAAAACATTACTGCGTTTCATCGCAAGATTACATTGTACTTGGTGGCTTCCATACCGAGCTATAGTCAAAAGACTAAAAGAGATCGGTGCTATTTCCGATCGGCAATTTACTGAACTCTACGCTATCAATGAACGTGACGAGAATGGAGAATATGGGCGCATAGGAAAAGCCATTGACAAAGATGTTTTCATAAAACTCAATAGCGCCACGAATAACATTGGTGCATCTCCGAAAAACATTGAAATTATTATCCGCAATTTTGAAGATAATATTATTGACGAAGATAAATTAGCTGATACCCTGCTTCTATTTAACAAGAAGCCAAGCGATTTTGGATATGAGATCAACGTCTCACAGGAAGATATTGATGAATTTAATGATTTCCTTAGCGGGGAGGATGATGATGAGGATTGATTCAACCTCCCCTAACCCAGCTCTTGTTAGTATTTTTAGCCGTCCTGATCAAACCATCACTTTAGATGCTAATATTCTTATCCCACCTGATAGAAGCCGATACGCTAAGAGAAGCTTCGACTTTCCTTTGTTCCGGAAAATATGGTTAGAACCAATATTCACCGCATTTTCCAATCTAGCTATTCATGAAGCTGTCTATGATGAGTTAGTGTTGACACCCCTTCGGTGTTATATCCAATCAATGATAGATAATATTCCTTCCCGGTTGAATATTCATAAGGACTCTGACCTAACAGCCGAAGAAAAGGTGCTTAGAGATTTTATTGAAGCAAAAATATTTCCTCTGACAAATTATGACCCGTTGTTTGATAATAAGGATGACCGGGGCGAAGTGAAATCACTGGCTTATATAGCTGTAAAAGGGCTCCTATATTTTGCAGCTCATGATACCAACGCTGTTCAGTTAGTTGAAAAAGCAGAAGAGTGGTCAACGGGTTTAGATAATGTACAAGCCATCAAAATGCACGAGCTTATTTACTACCTTTACAAAACAAATATAGGTGATAAGAAATCTTTGAGAATGCTGTACAAATATCAGTATTACCTTACACAACATGAGAAAAAAACCAACCCGGAATGGAGTCAATTCATAGAAGAGATGGATGCGCTTTACCTATGATGGTCTTTAAAATGCCGAAAAAATAGATAAAAAGAACTGCCGTGGTAATTATCGCTACATCCCGTTTGAATAAATTTAACTAAACTAAATATCTATTAATCACTTCACTTACCTTATCCGCATC
>JAAZKM010000149.1 GCA_012799835.1 Candidatus Methanofastidiosia archaeon | reverse complement strand
TATGTAAAAACATAACAAAGAAAGAAGATTATAAGCTTAATAAAAATCTTTTAACACGTGACCTAGAACTTTTAAAGGCTGGTGGGGCCTTAAATTATGTATATAACAAAATGAGGCGATAAAGTGGATGGAGATTTAATCACAATTAAGTCCGGAAAAATTGATGTTCCAAATTACCCGATTATCCCTTTTATTGAAGGAGACGGAATAGGCCCAGACATATGGAAAGTAACTCAAAGAATTATTGATTCTGCGATTCAAAAAGTATATGGAAGTAAGAGGAAAATTTATTGGACTGAAGTATTGGCTGGGGAAAAAGCTTTCAATAAAACAAAAAGTTGGCTTCCTGATGAAACGGTAGAAAAAATAAAAGAGAGTGTGGTGGGCATTAAGGGCCCATTGACTACTCCGGTAGGCGGTGGAATCCGAAGTATCAATGTCACTTTACGACAAGTCCTTGATCTATATGCTTGTATAAGGCCAGTTAGATACTATGAGGGAATTCCTTCTCCAATGAAACACCCAGAGCATGTCAATATGGTTGTATTTAGGGAAAATACTGAAGATGTATATTCTGGGATTGAATGGCCTGCTAATTCTGATGAAGCCAATAAAGTAATTTCGTACCTAGAAACAAACTTTGGAACAAAAATAAGGAAAAACTCAAGTATAGGTATAAAGCCTATTTCAGAATTTGGAACAAAAAGAATTGCTAAAAAAGCATTCGATTATGCTATTGAAAATAATAGAAAATCCGTTACGGTGGTTCATAAAGGAAATATAATGAAGTATACTGAAGGAGCTTTCAAAAATTGGACATATGATCTTGCAAATGTGGAATATAAGGGAAAGATCATTCCATATACAGAATATAAAAATTCTGGAATTGTTCTAAAAGATGCTATAGCGGATAGTATGTTTCAACAGATTCTTTTGAGGCCTTCCGAATATGATGTACTTGTAATGCCAAATCTTAATGGAGATTATTTCTCTGATGCACTTGCCGCCCAAGTAGGGGGGCTTGGAATAGCTCCTGGAGGAAATATAGGTGAAGGGTATGCGGTATTTGAAGCAACACATGGCACTGCACCGAAATATGCTGGAATGGATAAAGTCAATCCTGGTTCATTGCTCCTATCAAGTGTCATGATGTTAAACTACCTCGGGTGGAATGAAGCCGCTACATTAATTGAAAAGAGCTTTGGTGAAACAATAAAACAAAAATATGTTACCTATGATTTTGCAAGACAAATGGAAGGTGCAACTGAAGTTAAATGTTCTGAGTTCGGTGAGAGGATAATAGCAAATATGAATATTATTTAATTTTTTTTCTACTAGTTTTTTTCCTTCGAATTACTTCTTTTTTGAATTCTTCAATACTCTCTTCGGAAATCTCAGGAAAATATAAAAGATCATTAATAAACAAGCCCTTTTTGATGCTGCCATATCCACATTCTTTGCAAATATCCCGGACCATGTATTTAAATGATTCAACAGATACATCAGTGCTACCACAATTTGGGCAAACTTTAATATACCCTCTCATACGTGTTCCATCAACGGAGTTACTCTTTTTCATAACATCTGTACTTCTAAATGGTATTTATTGTTTTGATTATTTAAATTTTGACTAATAAGATCATGGTGATAATTATATCCTGTTCAAACTTTTCACGATGATCATATATGCACGATAGCCTATGCATACGCCTACTTTCACACCGTTGACATGTGCCTATTTTTCCAGTATATTGATTTAGTAGTTTTCATATGCATACAATATAAACATAAATACATTTTATAAATAGAAATGTTGTTATACTTTTACTTGGTGGCAAATTTGAAAATTTTAATAATTACCCAGAAAAAATCCAAAGTATTGAGCACCCTTTTAGAATCTAAAGAGGTAGTGGGTATTATAGAGCCAAGGGAAGACAAACATTTAAGCAGTATTGTTGAAAAAGCTATATTTAAAAATATTAAATCTGTAGCCAAAAAATATCACATTCCTTATTTATTGATGAAAGATAGAAAACAGAATATACTTGACTGGATTAGGGATAAAAATCCTGATTTGATAGTTGTATATTCTATGCCATTTTTGCTTAAAGAAGAGGTATTCTCTTTTCCAAGTCTAGGTACTATCAATCTACATACCGCTCTATTACCTAAATATCGGGGGGCCGTACCTATCTTTTGGACATACTATTATTTTGACATGGATACTGGAGTTACAGTCCATTATATTGATAAAGGAGAAGATACAGGTGACATAGTTTTACAAAAAGAGGTAAAAGTAGACTTTGGCGAAAGATATTATGAATTAAGGTCAAAATTTGAAGAAATAGGTGCTGTAGCCATACTGGAAGCCATAAATAATATAGAATCTGGTAAGGCCAATAGAATAAAACAATCGATAGATTCCCCTACTCCGCGCGCAATAAGGGTCAAAAGAGAATATTATATAGAACTAATTGATTGGAATTGGAATTTGGAAAGAATATGGCATTTTTTTAGAGGAACTGAAAATTATCTAAAGCATATCTTAATTAAAAATAAATTTATTTCTAAAATATTTAGGATAGAAATAGGCAAAATGGAAATAGTTGGGCATAATTTTGTAATTGGTAGTCTTCACAAGGATGTAAATGGAAAGTTTATTGCTTGTAAGGGCGGTAAAGTATATTACAAATTTAAATTATGGAATCCTGAAAAAAAATAATCTATTAATTTAATTGTTTTGATGTGGGTAATTCCAAAGGCCAACTTTATTAATTCTGGCATATGTCTCAGCTTTAACTAATATAATATAGTAATCAGATTTTTTTTCTGTATACACTCTTGCAAATCCATTTTTAACTAATTCTAAATTGAAATTACTATTATCAATGTGTATATAGGCTAAAGTTCTACCAAATTGATCTTTTTGACCCTGGATAGTGTCATAAGAGATATTTACTTCTTTATTATATAACCTTTCGTTAGTATAGTTAAATGCATTTACTCCCCATTCTCTCAGATGTTTATCTGGAAGATTATACCACTTACTTTCATTGTTTTTTGAATAAGGTTCTGGTGTATCTATGCCTACAAGTCTTACTTTTTCTATCTTTCCCTCAATTAAAATTTCAATAGTATCCCCATCTATTACTTTAGTTACTAAAATATTATTTATCCTATCGGAAGGGCGATATTTTAAGTTTATAGGATCAACACAGCAAGTTGAAATTAAAAGAAAAAAAATAACAATCAGTATTTTTTTCATATTTTTTTAACTGACAATTACTTATAAAAAGGTATCATATATGTCCTATGTTTACCGTAATATTATAGATAAATGGTAATTCTTTTATTCGATACCGTTAAATAGATTTTATGGAAGAGTTAATAAATGAATCTAACTCTTTTTTAGAGGCCAATAAATATCTAGCTAATGGGATATATGAAAAAGCAATAAAACTTTATGAAAAATTTATTAATGATAATATAAATAACGATAGATTAAAGGATATCGGAAGGGCGTATCATAATATGGGAGTTGCTTACGATAATCAAAAAAAATATGATTTAGCAATGGAATGCTTTAACAAAGCATTGGAATGTCATTCTAAAAATAATAACTTTAAGGGAATGTCTTGGGCATATTTTAGCATGGGGCTTGTTTATGGAACACTTAATAAATTTCAGGATATGGTAGAGTCTACTAAAAAAGCGATTGATTTCGGTTCGAAAGTAGAGGATCTTGAAATAATTATTAAGTCTTGCAACAGCATAGCACACGCATTTACTCAATTGAATGAATATTCTGAATCCATAAAATATCTTGATCAAGCATTAGAAATTGAAAAGGAACTTGAAGATTCATTTTATTTGTCAGAATCCTATTACCTCAAAGGAATTGTGTTAGAAAAACTAAATTTAAAAAAAGAAGCAAAAGATTGTTTTGAGTTGGCCGTAGAAGAAGGTGTTAAAGCTCAAAATGAAAAAATAGTAACTTTAGCACTTTCTACATTGTCTGAAATACAAGCTTAATAACAAAGCGCTAAATTTAATTTTTAGTGAATGTTAATATTGTTTTCCCTTTGTCATCAATTAAGCTGAGTTTGTTTCCTTCTAATTTGAATGATTTAACCAAGCTAAGATTATTTAAGTATGTTTTTTCTTGTTCCATTACTCCAGGATTTTTACATGCCATTTTTGTGGATCCAATTAATCCAAATGAAATAAACTTACCGTTTAGAGTGTAATTTGCGAAAAAAGTATTGCAGCCTGATGCCCCTGATATCCTGCCGTCCTTAAATTCAAGAGTTGCTTTAGTGTTAGCTATTGGACTTACTAGGTGACCTGAATTATTCAAATAAGTATTTAATTTCCAAGAAGTCCCTTCAAGATTTGGAGTAACTTGATTTCCGCATCCAACTAAAAAAATGGGAATCAACAATATTAAAAATAATGATACAGCTCTCTTCTTCATATCACAACACCATACTGTTACTTATTTAAACTACATTAAAGTATATATATTTTTCTATTAGTATTATGATCTTAACTTATCTAAAAATTATAACTTCTGCAACTAAAGAATTCATGTTTCTAACTCGAATTAATCCCGTATTAGGGATTTTAGATTTTTTCATATGTGCCTTCAATTAACAATAAATACATAAAAATAATTCATCTATTGATTAAATGGATTTTATTAAAGAATTTATAGAAAATGACAAATTTGCAAAGTCAGTAGGAATCGAATTATTAGAAGTATCACTTGGCTATGCAAAAGCAAAAATGGAAATAAAAGATATTCACCACAATTCGATTAACACTGTGCATTGTGGAGCGATTTTCACCCTAGCAGATTTCACATTTGCAGTGGCTGCAAATACACACAATAAGATGTCTGTGGCGTTAAATGTGAATATTTCTTTCCTAAAAGCTATATCTGAGGGAGTTTTAATTGCTGAAGCACAAGAAATTTCAGTTAATCCAAAAATTGCTACATACAAGATTCTTGTATCAAATGATTTAGGGGAAATAATAGCAACGTTTGAAGGAATGGCGTATAGGAAAGAAAGATCTTTAGTGAAAGAATAAAACAAATTATTTATAATAGTTCATACTTAGCGTATATTGGTGATGTTATGCCTTTTGTTGAAATATATTTGTGGAAAGAAACAAGTGACGACTTGAAAAAGGAAAGATTAATTAACGAAGTTTCAAAAAAAGTCAGTGAAATAACAGGGGCACCTCTTGATGCAGTTGAAATATTAATCACAGAAATTCCTAAGGCAAATTGGGGAAAAGGTGGAATTCCTGCTTCAAAGTGGCAAATATAATAAATAAAATTTAACTATCAATTTCTATGTTTTTTTATCTTTTAATTTTATAAGTATTTGAAGGCTTCAATGCATCTCTTAATAACGAATAGGAAAGCTTTCATCATTTTATCTTGAGTTAAAGTACTAATGCTATTGATAGCCTAATCATCTAATGCATTATCCCATTCTCATTGACTTTAGCCATCCATCTTTATCACACTTATTATCAATTATCCAAAAATACCAATATTGAATAGCCACTAGTTGATTAGTTATCAAAGCAAGACAAATATGTCTAGAGTGGCTAGAATTCACTATGGATGTGTAAAATATTCTTTCTATTACTCTAGCAATAATTTTTCTATAGATATAATATTAACTGGACAGGAATCTACAGCTGATTGAACACATTCTAACATATCTTCTCCCACTTCCCCTTCCGAGTCATTTTTACCCCTATATTCCTTAGTTATTTTTGAACTTTCACCAGGCTCTAAAATAAAAACTTCGGGACAAGTTGCGCTACAATTTCCGCAAAGAATACATTCTTCTTGTTTTATATGGACTTTCATCATAATCACAAATAATTACTTACCTGATCTTTTATAAAATTTTATATTATTTGGCGTTAAATAAATAATCACAAAAACATCTAAGATTGATGCATACCTGCCCATTTCATGCCCAAGTAAATATAAGAAAAGAGTAAGAGGCAAAAATCATATATTTTAATAAATCCACAATCATATCAAATATAGATAGATTTATAATATAAGTAAATATTTTGAAGT